>NZ_JBFUGK010000015.1:0-109461 GCF_056402935.1 Polaromonas sp. P3_B1 | reverse complement strand
CGCTTGGCTCGAGCACCACAGGTTGCCCGTAGCGAAGCGGAGGGACCCAGACTGCGGGTCGCCTTTCTTTTGGGTACTTTTCTTTGGCGAAGCAAAGAAAAGTGCCTCGCCCGCCGGGGCGAGACCCGGCCAGCTGAACCAAGCCAAACCCACCCCGTTGGAAAAAACAGAAAAAAAGCTGAATCCACCCCACCTCCCCGCCCGTATTCAACAAAACCCAACAAACCCAAGCCCCCACCATGCAAAAAACCTTTTACCCCCTCCTCACCGGTCTGCTCATGACCGCGGCCGCCCACGCCGACACGGGCAAACTCCTCCTGACCGGCGGCGTCAGCACCATTGAAGGCGCTGCCGGCGGCGGCCTGACGCCGTGGGCGGTCATCGGCAGCAATGCCACGGCGGGCGAGACGGGCGGCTCGGCCTACCTGACGCACGCGGGCACGAGGGATTACGGCCTGAACATTTACGGTGCGGCCGTGGGCATCGATGACCGCTACGAGCTGTCGATCGCGCGGCAGGACTTCAACACGCGTGACACCGGCGTGGCGCTGGGCCTGCCCGGGCTGCACCTGAAGCAGACCATTGTGGGCGCCAAGGTGCGCGTGCTGGGCGATGCGGTGCTCGACAGCGATACGTTGGTGCCGCAGGTGGCGGTGGGGGTGCAATACAAGAAGCTGGGTTCCACAGGGCTGGACGGCACCCTGGCCGCGCTGGGGGCCAAGCGTTCGGGGGTGGATGTGTATGTGAGCGCCACCAAACTTTTCCTGGGGCAGAGCCTGCTGGTCAACGGCACGCTGCGCGCGACCAAGGCCAACCAGAACGGCTTGCTGGGCTACGGCGCGACGCTGGGTGGGAATGAAAACCGCTACAGCCTGCAGCCGGAATTTTCAGTCGCCTGGCTGCTCAGCAAGAACGTCGCCGTCGGCGCGGAATACCGCTTCATGCGCAACAAGCTTGAAAGCGCGGGCCGCGCCGCGGGCCTGGGCAACGGCTTGCGCTCGGAGGACTGGAAGGACATCTTCATTGCCTGGGCGCCGACCAAAAACCTCTCGCTGACGCTGGCCTATGTGGACCTGGGCGTGATCGTGCCCGCCACCACCGGTAGCCGTAAGCAGACGGGCTACTACCTCTCGGCCCAGGTCGCTTTCTAGATCCCCGTCAATCCATCAAGGACACGTCATGAACAAACTGTTGATCTGCCTGGCGCTTGCGGCCGGCAACCTGCTTTCATCGGGTGCCTCGTTCGCGCAAACCATGCCGCAAAACGACCAGCTCTATAAAGCCTTTGGCGAGAAGCCCGGCCTGGTCGCGCTCATGGACGATTTCATGGTGCGCCTGCTGGCCGACCCGCGCACCGGGCCGCACTTCCAGCCCTCGAACCAGCAGCGGGTGAAGGAGCAACTGGTCGACCAGCTCTGCGCCCTGAGCGGCGGCCCCTGCGTCTACAAGGGCGCGGACATGAAAAGCGCACACGCCAACCTGGACATCAAAAAATCCGACTTCCATGCGCTGGTGGAGGTGCTGCAGCAAAGCATGGACGCCAAAGGCATTCCGTTTCGCAAACAGAATGAAATGCTGGCACTGCTCGCGCCCATGAACCGCGACATCATCACGCCGCCGGAAAGCGCGGGCAAGCCATGAACATCGGAATTGCACAGCTCATCGCCCTACCCGTGTTGATGGCACTGGGCGCCGCGGCGCAGGCCGGCAACCTCGTGGTGTCGGTGCTCGACAAAGACGGCAAGCCGGTGCAGGACGCGGTGGTGGTGGTGACACCGGCCAACAAAAGCATCCAGCCGAAGAAGCTGCTGCCGCAGCAAGCCACCATCAGCCAGGAAAAAATGCAGTTCATGCCGGCGGTGACGGTGGTGCCCGTGGGCGCGAAGCTGCAGTTCGTCAACAACGACCCGTGGGACCACCATGTGCGCAGCTCGCCTGCCGGCACGGGCCAGTTCAGTGCCGCCAACGCGGGCTTTGAATTGCGGCTGGAAGGCAAAGCCGATGGCAAGCCCGCCAGGTCCGCCGAAGTGACGATGGACAAGCCCGGTGTGATGGGCGCGACCTTGCTGGGCTGCTTTATCCACGGCTCCATGCGCGGCTACGTGTATGCCAGCGAATCACCCTGGGCCGGCAAAACCAGCGCCGAAGGCATCGCGATCTTCGAAGACCTGCCCGACGGCACGGCCCAGGTGAAGGTCTGGCAGGCGGACCAGCTGATAGACATCGCGCCGCAGCAGGTGGCGGTAAGCGCGGTGCTGGCCAAAAGTGTCATGCAGCTCACGGTGGTGCCGCGGCGGCGCAGGTCCTGAAAGTCCCCTCAGCGCCGGCTGTCGTCCTTTTGGGAGTCCGGCTCCAGGGGCGCCAGATCGGACGAATAGATGCGGTCGCCGATCTGCATGGCCCGCCCCTTCTCCCAGGCGGCTTCAAAGGCCGCGAGCTCGTCCGCCGTGGCGCGCTCATGGCGCCGCGAGGGCGGCCGCGAATCACCCGCGTCCTGGCCCGGTCGGAGAGCGGCGGGGCGGCTGGCCGAGAAGCCCTGGATCTGCTCATTGACCTGCCAATACACGCCGCTGACCAGCAGGTTGTAGCGCGCGACGGCATTTTTGGTGATGGCCGCACCCACCTCGGCCAGCCGGGTGGGTGCGCCTTCGCGGGTATCAAGAAAGTCGGTGGAAAGGTCCACCAGCACCAGGTACTGGTGGCCCCGCTTGTCGTTGCGCACCACGCGGAATTTGTAGCTGGCCGACAGGATGCCGTGGGCCTGCATGGTCACCCGGATGGCCTCGAACAGCATCTCGCGCCTGAACTCCATGCGCTCGTCAAGGTTCATCTTGACCGGACCGGTCTCAGGCCCCGTGGCCCCATGTTTGGGGCTCTTGCTGGGGCTGAAAAGGTTCTTGAGCATGGACATGTCGGGCCTCACTTCTCAGGCTATTCAGGCTTTGCCGGCCGTGAAAAACACGTAATCGGCGGTATAGCCTTCCTTGATGCGTTTGCCGGCATCGGCCTGCGCTGCGCAGCCCTTGGCCGGTGCATTGCCACCTTCGGTGTTCAGGCGCTGCACGCTGGTGACGGCGGCCATCTTGCCGGGCATGCCGGCGGACTTGGCCGTCAGCAACAGCAGCGGAATGTCGCCGGGCCGTTCGCCGTCGGCGCGCGCCTTCACGGTGCCCAGGGTCTTGCTGCCGTCCAGCGCCGTCCAGTGGGGGCCGGCGCCGTGTGTGCCGACCTTTTCGTCTTTCTGGTTGAACAGGTCCGCCTCGGGCGCGACAAACACCCAGGCCCAGCCACCCTTGTCGCTGGCGCGGCACTCATAAATCTGCGAGCCCACCGCGTGCCAGGTAAAGGCTGCGCGTTCGCCGTCGGCCGGCCTGAGCGCGGCGGGGGCGGGCTTGCCGGCATCCATCTGCGCGGCCGGGCCGCCGGCGCAGGCGCTCAAGAGGCCCGCGCACAGGGCCGCGGCCACAAGGCCGGTGGTGAACCTGGGTTGGGCGACAGTTGCAATCAATGTCATGGCGATCTCCTCAGAGGAGCCCTGCTCATATTGACAGGGCTTGGGGTTAAAGGAAAGGAAAAAAGACGGTAAAAAAGCCCCAACAACCCCACGGCCGGAGGGGGTGTGGGCCGGCGCGGCGTCCGGCCTACCCGGGACAAACGCCGCTCGCCGCCGATCGGATGCAGTCTTTTGCAAAAAAAACCGCTTCCCGCATGCACCTTGCCGCAGGGTCGGAACTCCCTATACTCAGCCGCATGAAGCTGGCCCCCCACCCGGACCCCCGCAGCCTGCAAGCCCTGATCGCCGGCGCGGCACAAGGCGACCACGCCTGCTTTGCCCAGATTTATGAACGCACCCATACGCATCTGTTTGGCGTCGCCGTTCGTATATTGGGACAAGGACAGGCGGCCGAAGATGTGCTGCAAGAGGCGTATGTGAGCATCTGGAAAAACGCGGCCGGCTACCGAAGCGAGGTGGACGGCCAACCCATTCAAGCCATGACATGGCTGATCGCCATCGTGCGCAACAAGGCGCTGGACGCCTTCCGGGCACGCGCGCGCCGCAAGGAAAGCGAGTTGCCCGGTTCCGGAGAGGCCGGCGAGCTGGATGAGGAAGAGATCGAAAGCAGCGCCGCGCCCGCCCCCAGCGCCATGCAGTTGCTGGAGCGGGCCACCGAAGCCCTGCATATAGAAGGCTGCATGAACGCGCTGGAAGGCAGCCACCGCCAAAGCCTGGCCCTGGCCTATTACCAGGGCCTGTCCCACACGGAGGTGGCCGCGCAAATGGGCGCGCCGCTGGGCTCGGTCAAGGCCTGGATACGCCGCGGCCTGGAGAAACTCAAGGGCTGCCTCGCCGCGCAGGGGATGGTGGCGCCATGAGATATACCAACCCGGAATTGCTGGAGCACCTGGCCTCGGGCTATGTGCTGGGTACGCTGGCCGGCGGCGCGCGCCGCCGCTTTGAGCGCCTGCAGCGCGACCGCATCGACGTGCGTGTGCGCGTGGCGCAATGGGAGGCGCGCCTGGGCCAGTTGGCGATGTCGGTGCCGCCGCAAAAACCTTCGCCCAAGGTGTGGGCGGCGATCGCGGCGCGCACTCAGCCTGCGGGTGCGCGGCAGGCGGCCCAGGGCAAAGCTTCCTGGCTGGGCTGGCTCAAGCCTGCGGGCTTTGGTTTTGGCGGCCTGGCTGCGGGTGTGATCGCGGCCAGCGCGTTGTTTCTGGCCATGCCCACGCTGTTCATGTCCAGCGACCAGCTCGCGATGCGCTCGGGCGAAAAGCTGCCGCAAAGCTATGTGGGCCTGCTGACCGACGCCCAGGGCAACGGCAAGTTGCTGGTGAGCTCGCTGCGCCACGGCAAGACCATGACGGTCAAGGTCATAGGCCCGATCACACCGCCGGCCACCGGCAAGCTGGTGCTGTGGGCGGTGCCGGCCAACGGCCCGGCGTTTTCGCTGGGCGCGGTGCCGACCAGCGGCTCGGCGGTGTCTGTGCTGCCCGATACCTCGGAAAAGCTGCTGTCCAAAGTGAGCAAGCTGGTGGTGACGCTGGAGGCGGACGCCAACCCGGCCAAGCCCGGCGAGACCGTGGTGTTTAGCGGCAATTGCGCCAAGCTGTGGTGAACGGGCCGGTGCGCGCAGTGACGATCTTCATGGCAGTCCTGCTGCTGGCCTATCTGGCGCTCTGCGCGGCGCTGTTTGCCTGGCAACGCTCCCTGCTTTATTTCCCGCAGCCCAAATCCTGGGGCGGCCCGGCCGCAACGATGCAGCTCCAGGTCAAGGATGCAGAGCTGGTGCTCACCACGCGGCAGGTGTCCGGGCCCAAGGCCATTGTTTACTTCGGGGGCAATGCCGAAGATGTTTCGGCCAACCTGCCGTCTTTTACGCAGGCATTTCCCGGCCATGCGATCTACCTGCTTCATTACCGCGGTTACGGCGGCAGCAGTGGAAGCCCCACCGAGGCGGCGCTGCAAAGCGATGCGCTGGCCTTGTTCGACCATGTCGGCAAAACGCATGCGGAGGTGACTGTGGTGGGCAGAAGCCTGGGCTCGGGCGTGGCCGTCTGGCTGGCCAGCCAGCGGCCGGTGTCGCGCCTGATCCTGGTGACACCCTACAACAGCATCCAGGAGCTGGCTGCGCAGCGCTTTCCTTACTTTCCCATCGCCTGGCTGCTGGTCGACAAGTTCGAGTCCTGGAAATACGCAGCGCGCGTCACGGCGCCCACCTTGCTGATCTCTGCCCAGAACGACGAGATCATCCCGGCAGCCAGCACCGAAAAGCTGTACGCGCAGTTCAGGAAGGGAACGGCCGCGCTCAAGGTCTTGCCCGGGACCTCGCACAACACGATCTCGCAGCACCCGCAGTACCTGCCCTTGTTTCAGTCGATGCTGTGAGCGCTGCATCGTCGGTCGACATGGACTCCAGCGCATTCATGACACAGGGCTATGCGCTTGTGCCCCAGGTGCTGACCGCCGCGGAATGCGAATCTGTCGCCTCCCGGCTAGCTGGCGCTTCGCCCGGCTCCGCTGGGACGCGCGGCCTGCTGTCGCAACCCTGGTGCCAGGCGCTGGCGGCAACACTGCGCAGGCATCCGTCGCTGGCGCCATTGCTGCCAGCGGGTTTCGCGGCGGTGCAGTGCACCTATTTTGAGAAATCGGCATTGCGCAACTGGCTTGTGCCGGTGCACCAGGACCTCAGCATCCCGGTGGCCGCTCGCGTGGAAAACCCCGGCCTTGGCGGCTGGTCTGAGAAGGAAGGCGCCCTGTATGTCCAGCCGCCTGCGGAGCTCCTGCGGCAGTTGGTGGCGCTGCGTTTGCACATCGATGCCTGCGGCATCGAGGACGGCCCGCTAAGGGTCGTTCCCGGCTCTCATCTGCAGGGCCGGGTGGGTCAGCAAGCCGCAGCCGAAGCCCGGCATTCGCAGTCGGAAGTCATTTGCACCCTGGGGCGCGGCGGCGTGATGGCCATGCGGCCGCTGCTGCTCCACGCATCCTCCAGATCCAGCGGAAGCAGCCGGCGAAGGGTGCTGCACTTTTTGTTCGGTCCGCGCATACTGCCATGTGGCCTTCACTGGCAACAGGCGCTTTGAACCGGCGTTCAAGGGAGGGGGTCACCTCCGTCTGTCACATGGAAGAGAAAAGGGAAAGAAGAAATGAATGTCTTGAAGATCGCAGCGTTTTCTGACGGAAGCACAGGCGGCAACCCGGCCGGCGTGATGATCACCGGCTCCTTTCCCGCCGACGCGGAAATGCAGCGCATCGCCGCGGAAGTGGGTTTCTCGGAAACGGTTTTTGCCGTCCCGGCAGGCGCCGGCTGGCGGGCGCGCTATTTCTCGCCGGAATCCGAAGTGCCCTTTTGCGGCCACGCAACGATTGCCCTGGGCGCGGCGCTGGCCCTTCAACACGGCGATGGCGTGTTTTCTCTGAGCCTGAACAAGGCCGACATCACGGTTGAAGGCAGGCGCAACGGAGACACCATTGCCGCCGCGCTGCAATCGCCACCCACGCGCAGCCAGGCCGCGCCGCAGCCGCTGGTGCAGTCGGCCTTGAAGCTGTTCGGCTATGAACCGGAAGACCTGGACCTTCGTATTGCGCCTGCATTGGCGCATGGCGGGGCGGATCACCTGGTGTTGGCCCTGAACAGCCGCGAAAAGCTGGCGGCCATGCACTACGACCTGGACGCAGGACGCGAACTGATGAACAAAGCGGGTTTGGTGACCATCCTCCTGGCTTACGCGCAAACGCCCCGGCTTTTTCACACGCGCAACCCCTTTGCGTCGGGCGGCGTGCACGAAGACCCGGCGACGGGCGCGGCCACCGCCGCTTTTGCGGGTTACCTGCGTGACCTGGGTTGGCCGCACGGAGGCGCCATCGACATCGTGCAGGGTGAGGACATGGGTATGCGTTCGCACTTGCATGCCCAGATTTCGCCTGCCCCGGGAGCCTCGATCAAGGTTTCCGGGACGGCGCGCATCATGCACGAGCTGGCTTAAGCCCATTACAAATAAATACGAGTTTGCCGCATCCGATTTCGTTGTCATGCCGTTTGTATAAGGTGCTGATTTGCAGCGCATCCAATTGACCAACACTTCAAGGAGCCCGACATGAACGCTTTTTCCATCCGCAACTTCATTGCCCTGCCCGTTGTCGCCCTGGCCCTGGCCGGCGCCGCCATGGCAGCCGACATCCAGACCACACCGGTGCAAAACGCGCAGATCGACGACTTCGCGGCCGGCAAGAAGGCCATAGACGCCAAGAACTGGGCTGAAGCCGTGAGCAGCTTCAACAAGGTGGTGGCCAAGAACCCGAAGAACGCCGACGCCTACAACTACCTCGGTTATTCCAACCGCTGGCTGGGCAAATATGACGAAGCTTTCGCCGCCYACGGCAAGGCGCTGGCGCTGGACCCCAATCACAAGGGCGCGCTGGAATACTCAGGCATCGCTTACCTGAAGACCAACCAGAAAGCCCAGGCCGACGCCCAGCTGGCCAAGCTGCAAGCCATCTGCGCCAACTGCGAGGAGACCCGCGACCTGGCCAAGGCTGTGGCTGAGTACAAGCCGGCTGCCAAGTAAGCACCGTTCCCCAACCTCCCGGCGCAGTCGCGCGGTCGGGAGGTTCGCAAGCGGTTTAAAACGCGCGGCCCCAGCTGACTCGAAAGAGAAAAACCATGACCGACGCCGACCGCCTCAAATACCTGCGCATCGCGCTGCTGCTGATGGGGCTGACCTTTATCTTCGCGCTGTGGCCGCTGACCATGGTCTGGCCTTCGGGCTGGTCCTGGCATGCCGAGGGGCGCTCGTACTACCTGGAGATGATCCTTGGCCTGTACGCGACGCTGGGTGTCTTCCTGGTGCTGGCGTCGCGCAACCCGCTGGCGCACCTGAGCCTGATCTGGTTTACCGTCTGGTCCAGCATCGTGCACGGCGGGATCATGGCGGTGCAGTCCTTCAGCGGCCAGCACACCATGGGCCATCTCTGGGGTGATGTGCTGGCGCTGTTTGTGGTGGCCGCCGTGCTGGCCGTATTGACACCTCGCCAAGCCTGAGACGAAAGAAATTCCATGACACACGCTTCTTCTTCATCGCGGATGCTGGCATCCACCCTCTTGTTGCTGGCCGGCCTGGCCTTTTCCGCGGGAGCCGGCGCCGCCAGCCTCTCCGTGCTGGTGCTCGACAAGGAAGGCAAACCGGCGCCCGATGCGGTCGTCGTTGTGGTGCCCTCGGTCAAAACAGGCGCGGCCCCCAAGCCCCTGCCCGACCAGGTGACGATTTACCAGGAAAAAATGCGTTTTGTGCCGGCTGTCAGTGTGGTGGCCGTGGGCGCCAAGGCCCAGTTCGTCAACAACGATCCCTGGGAGCACCATGTGCGCGGCTCGGCCGCAGGGGCGGCGCAGTTCAATGCCGCGGCGGGCGAAGGCTTTGAGCTGCGCCTGGACGGCAAGCCCGAAGGCAAGCCGGCCAAAACCGCAGAGGCCGCTTTCAGCAAGGCCGGCGCCGTGCTGCTGGGCTGCCACATCCATGGCTCCATGCGCGGCCATGTGTATGTGAGCGAATCGCCCTGGGCGGTGCTGACGAATGCCGAGGGCGTGGCGCAGATCGATCAATTGCCCGAAGGCGCGGCGCAAATCAAGGTCTGGCATGCCGACCAGTTGATAGACATCGCACCGCAGGCCCATACCGTGACGGCCTCGCCGGGCAAGCTCACGCTGCAGCTCAGCGTGGTGCCGCGCCGCCGCCGGATCTGAGGGAAGCGGGCGCACACCCGCAGCCTGCCGGCCAACAGGCCGCAGCCATGACGACACATGCCTGACATGTCCGGCGGATACAACCGCTGGCATCAATCACTCGCAAGTCAGGATACGTCTCATGCTGCATGCCAATCGCCGCGGTTTTGTCATGGGCCTTATGGCCACCGCTTCGATCACCGCCGTCAAGGCCCAGACCCCAACCCAAGCCGCCGCGCGTAGCCTGCCGCCCCTGCCCGCGGGCGAGGCGCAGGCCATCGCCACCGACCGTGGCTACTGGGCGGCCGTGCGTTCGCTCTACACCGTGACACCCAAAACGGTGAACCTGGAAAACGGCTACTGGGGCATCATGGCCGACCCGGTGCGCAGCGAGTACCAGGCCAAGACCGACATGGTGAACCGCGAGAACTCCTACTACGCGCGTTCGCAGTTCGACGGCGACGCGGGCGAGGCCCGCAAGCTGCTGGCTTCTGCCGTGGGCACCACGCCGGGCGAAATTGCTTTCACGCGCGGCGCCACTGAGGCCCTGCAGTTGCTGATAGGCGGCTACAACAAGCTCAGCCCCGGCGACAGCGTGCTGTTTAGCGACCTCGACTACGACTCCATGCAGTACGCGATGAACTGGCTCAAGGACAGGCGCGGGGTAGACGTGGTGAAGTTCAACATCCCCGAGCCCGCCACCCGCGAAGCCGTGCTGCAGGCCTACCGCGAAGCCCTGGCGAACAACCCGAAGACGAAGTTGCTGCTGCTCACGCATGTGAGCCACCGCACCGGGCTGGTGATGCCCGTGGCCGAGATCGCCGCCATGGCCAGGGCCCGCGGCGTGGACGTGGTGCTGGATGCGGCGCACTCCTGGGGCCAGATCGACTTCAAGGTCGCGGACCTGGGCGTGGACTTCGTGGGCTTTAACCTGCACAAATGGATAGGCGCGCCCGTCGGCCTGGGCTTTATGTATATCGCCAAAGGGCGCCTTCCCGACATAGACCGCGCGATGGCCGACGAGGACTGGCCGGCCGATGACATCCGCTCGCGCGTGCACAGCGGCACCTCCAATTTCGCGGCCGTGCTGACCTTGCCCAGGGCGCTGGCCCTGCATGCGGAAATCGGCCCCAAGGCCAAGGAAGTTCGCCTGCGCTACCTGCGCGACTACTGGGTCAGCCGTGCCCGTGAATTGAAGGGCGTGGACATCCTGACACCGGACCAGCCCGGCATGGCCGCGGGCATCACCTCTTTCCGCCTGGCCGGCCGGACCACGCCGGACGACTACAAGGCGCTGGTGGCGCAGCTGCGCGACAGCTACGGCGTGCTGACGGTGCGCCGCACCGGCGTGGCCAAAGGGCCCTGCATACGCGTGTCGCCGGCGCTCTACACCACCGAGGCCGACCTGGACCGCCTGGTTTCCGCCTTGAAGGCCCTGAGCACGGCCTGAGGCCGTTGACAGAAGCTTTCACGAAACTTACATTGAAGCCTCGCACGGAGGCTTTATGTTTGACCCCTCTGATCCTTCCAACCCGTCTTCAACATCGGTCCGGTCGCGGTACTGGCACCACATCACGCTGGATCAACTGCAGCGTGTGAAGGATTGGCGTGAGGCGCAGCGGGGGGCGCACCCCCTCGAATGCCAGATCTGGGAAGCGGTGCTGACGGTCTGGCTCATGGGCTGGACGGGCTGGCTGCCGGCCTACGCGTTTGAAGCGGAATGGGCTTACCCGTTGTGCTTCCTGGGCATCCTGGCGCCGCGGCTGTATGTGTATGCCAGGGCGCGGGCGCACCTGGCGCGGCGTCTCAGGTGTGACTGGCTGGAGCTTGTAGCCTGAGTTGGCCTCACTTAGAGTGGGGACCATGAACACCTCCACCCCACCCACCCTCACCTGCTTCACCCTCAACACCAGCAATCACATCGCCCACCTGGTGCTCAACCGCCCCGAGGCGATGAACACCATGCACCCGCTGTTCTGGCGCGAGCTGGACGCCGCGCTCACGCACATCCATAAATCCGGCGAGGCGCGTGTGCTGGTGATCTCGAGCACCGGCAAACACTTCAGCGCCGGCATGGCGCTGGAAACTTTTGGCAGCGGCATTGCCCTGGACGACCGCAGCCCCGAAGGCCGCGCCGCCATCTTCGACCTGCTCACCGACATGCAGTCCACCTTCACCAAGCTTGAGACCCTGCGCATCCCGGTGATCGCGGCCATCCAGGGCGGCTGCATAGGCGGCGCGGTCGACATGGTGACGGCCTGCTGCCTGCGTTATGCCACGGCCGATGCGTTTTTCTGCATCCAGGAAATCAACATCGGCATGGTGGCCGACGTGGGCACGCTGCAGCGCCTGCCCAAACTGCTGCCGCTGGCCGTCGTCAAGGAGCTGGCCTACACCGGGCGCCGCTTGCCGGCGGCCAAGGCGCTGGGCTACGGCCTGGTCAACGAGGTGTTTGATTCAGCCGAGGCCATGCTGGCGGCCRCGATGCAGTGCGCGAACGAAATCGCCGCCAAGCCGCCGGTGGCGGTCTGGGGCACCAAACAGGCGGTGCACTATGCGCGCGACCATTCGGTGGACGACGCGCTCAAACAAATGGGCTGGCTGCAGGGCGCGATCTGGAGCAACGCGCACGTGCGCGAGTCCGTGACGGCCATGAAGGAAAAACGCGCGGGGCAGTTCCCGGGCTTGGCGCCGCTGAAGAACTTCAGCGAGTTCGGGCAGTAAACGCGGAAATTTTTACTGCCGCGCGGTGCGCACGCTGGACGGCAGCGCCTGCGGATGGCTGGTCCGAAATGGGTTGATGTCCAAACCGCCCCGCCTTGTGTAGCGCGCATAGACCGAAAGCTTGAGCGGCTTGCAGCGCGTCCAGATGTCCATGAAGATGCGCTCCACGCACTGCTCGTGGAACTCGTTGTGGTTGCGAAAACTCACCAGGTATTGCAGCAGGCCTTCCTGGTTAATCTGCGGGCCGGCGTAGCGGATCTGCACGCTGCCCCAGTCGGGCTGGCCGGTGACCAGGCAGTTGCTTTTGAGCAGGTTGCTGGTCAGGGTCTCCTCCACGGGCGGCTCGTCGAACTCGGCGAACAGCAATTCGGGCGCGGGCTGGTAGTGGATGCACTCCACGTCCAGCCGGTCCAGGTTCAGGCCGTCAAGCTCGTGCACAGGCTCGCGGTCGAACAGTTCGGGGCCCAGGGTCTTGATGCCCACGCCGGTGCCGACGACGGCGTTGAGGTCGGCGCGTATGCGTTCGCGCACATCGCGCGCATCGGCAAAGCGCGTGTTGTTAAAGCTGTTGAGGTAGAGCTTGAAGGACTTGCTCTCGACGATGTTGGGCGACTCGCAGGGCACGGTGATGTGCGCCAGCGCCACCTGGGGCTTGCCGCGCAGGTTGAGCCAGCTCAGCTCAAACGCCGTCCACAAGTCGGCGCCGAAAAAAGGCGGCGTGCCGGTGACGCCGATTTCGGCGCGTTTGCCCTCGCGCGGGATGGGAAACAGCAGCGAGGCGTCGTACTGGTCAATATAGGCCGACTGCTTGCCGAGCTGGGATTGTTCTGGGGTGTTCATCACCCCATTTTCGCAGCTAGGCGCAGGCTGCCGGTAATTCACCCGCCCAGACCCCAAGGCCGCAAAGGCCAGCGGCCCGGACGCTGCCATCGGGTATTGCGCCTTCCCCCAGCGGAGGAAGGAGAAAGGGATTGCCCGCTATGTAGCGGCTGTGGCTTTGAAGTGCGGAATCAGGAGCGCGAGCAACCTGTCCACCACACCGGGCGGCAAATCATGACCCATGCCTTCGATGCTTTCAAAGCGCGCACCGGGTATGCGCCTGGCCGTGTCCTGGCCGCAGGCCATGGGGACCAGCGGGTCGGCACGGCCGTGCACCACCAGCGTGGGCGCCTTTACCTGGGCCAGCGCCGCGGCGCGCGAGCTGTCGGCGGCAATGGCCACCATCTGGCGCACAAGGCCCTGCGGGTGAAAGCTGCGCTGTGCCGCGGCCATCATTTTCTCGCGCAGCTCCGCCTCGGGCGTTGGAAAGCCGGGGCTGCCTATGGCCTTGAGCAGCTTGACGGTGTGGTCCACGGCCGCCTGCACGCCCTTGCCGGCGGGCCGGCTCAGCAGCACGCGGGTGACGGCCGGGCTGGCTTCAGGCAGGCCGCGCGCGCCGCTCGAACTCATGATGCTGGTAAGGCTCAGCAGCCGCGAAGGCGCAAGCACCGCCAGGCGCTGCGCGACCATGCCGCCCATGCTGACGCCCACCACATGCGCTTTGGAAATCTGCAATGCATCGAGCACACCCAGCGTATCGGCCGCCATGTCTTGCAGGCTGTAGGGCGGGCGTATGCGCCAGCCCAGGCGGAATTTCAGGCCCTCCCAGAACAGGTTGGGCGCGCCAAGGTGGTCGAAGTGCTGGGACAGGCCGATGTCGCGATTGTCCAGGCGCAGCACCCGAAAACCCGCATCGGCAATCGCCTGCACCATGGCCGGCGGCCAGGCGATCAGCTGCATGCCCAGGCCCATGATGAGCAGCACCACAGGCCGGCCTGTGGTGTCGCCGGGGTGGGTGTCTTCGATTTCGATATCGATGTTGTTGGCTTTTATCTTCATGAGGCATTATGGTCTTCACCGCCCTAAACGCCTCCATCACCACGTCGCCCAAGCGTCACGCACACATACCCTCCAGCAGGGGCCGCGGAACTGGCTTTGCCAGGCCGCAGGCGCCGCCCCCTTGAGGGGGGAACAGGCTACACGCAGTGAGCCTGGACGGGGGTGTTACGTGAACTCACGTTCCCGAAGCCACTTGGTGGCAATCCACTTCTCACCTGATTTCACCGGCTCGCCGCCATGCAGCGTCAGACTGGTGGGATGCGCCAGCGCGTAACTGAAAAACACCGCACTGCCCTGCTGCGGCCGCACGCGCAGGCCTATGTCGGGAAACACCGTGGCACCGCCTTCTTCGGGCTCGCGCAAATACATGATGAGGCTGGCCACGCGCTGGCCGCCGCGCCGCAGTATGGCCGCGGTGCCGGGCTCACCGGGGTCGAAGTAGTCGTAATGCGGTTTGTATTCGGCGCCGCGCCGGTAGCGCAGCACCTGCAGGCCTTCGCCGTTTTGCAGCGGCCAGTCCAGCAGCCTGGCGATACGGCTTTCGATGCGGCGCACCACCTCGTTCTCGCCGCGCGTGTAAAACATGCCGTGGCTGGTGCGGTCCTGGTTCAGTTCTTCGCCCCCGGTGCGTATGTCCACAGTCAGCGAGCGCTCCATGCGCGGTTCAGCCGAGGCGATAAGCGCCTCGCATTCGGCCGCGCTGAGCAGGTTGCCGAAGACCCAGAGCTCGGGCGCACTGCGGTGTTCGCGCACCGTCACCCACTTGTCGCCGGCATCCACCATGGTGCCGGAGGCGTCGGCCAGGACACGGGGCACAGCCTGCGCGGGTTGCGGCACCGCTGCCGCGCCGGCGGCCCGCAGGCCCAAAGCACGGTTGGCGGCGGCCGCATGCCAGCCGGCGTCAAGCAAAGCCTGGAAAACTTCGTGCTGCCCGTGTCCGGCCGCAAGTTGCTGCACCACCCAGTCCTGCATCTCGCGCGTGATGGCCTGGGTTTGCATGGCGGGTTGGGAAGATGGGCCTCAAGCGGCCTGTTTGCGCCGGAACACCAGCCGATCAGGTTCCGAAGCCTTGGGGTCAAAGCGGTAACCCTCGGCGTCAAAGCTTTCAAGCTTTTTGACCGTGGCGATTTTTTTCTCGATGGCGTAGCGCAGCATGAGGCCGCGCGCGCGCTTGGCGTTAAAGCTGATGATTTTGTACTTGCCGCCCTTGAACTCCTCGAACACGCAGCTCACCACGCGCGCCTTGAGCACTTTGCGGTCCACGGCCTTGAAGTACTCCTCGCTGGCCAGGTTGATGACCACGGGCGTGGTGTCGGCGGCGGCGCGTTCATTGAGGTAATCGGAAATTTGCGAGCCCCAGAACTGGTAGAGGTTTTTACCCTGAGGCGTGGCCAGTGCCGTGCCCATTTCAAGCCGGTAGGGCTGCATGCGGTCCAACGGCCGCAGCACGCCATACAGGCCGCTCAGGATGCAGACATGCTCTTGCGCCCAGTCGAGTTGCGCGGGACTCAGGGTTTTGGCAGCCAGACCTCCATACACATCGCCGTCAAAGGCGAGCGCGGCCTGCTTGGAGTTTTTGGCGGTGAATTTGGGCGACCAAGCCTGGTAGCGCGCAACATTCAGGCCCGCCAGTGCGTCCGACAGCTTCATCAGCGTGCTGATCTGCTGCGGGGTTTTGGTTTTGAGCACGTCTATCAATTGGGCCGACTGGCGCGTGAACAAAGGCTGGGTGTGGGTGGGGACGTGCGGCGGCGTGTCGTAGTCCAGCGACTTGGCCGGCGAGATAAGGAACAGCATGCTTGGAGTTGTTGGGAAAGCGAAACCCCCACTTTACGACAGGCGGGTTGCACGCGCCCATCGCATGAATTGGCGGGCACAGGAACACGTCAAAATTACGTTATGGTAAATTGATTACGTATAGGTAAACAACCCCGCAAGACATCCCATGCCGGAGACCTCCCCCGCCGCGCTGGCCGCCGCCTTCACCAACGGCTATGAATTTGCCGAGGGCCGGGGCTATACCCTGCCTGAATACCCTTTCATGGAGCCGCCGGAGCTGCGCACGGGCGAGGTCAAGCGCCACGCGATCGCCATTGTGGGCGGCGGCATCACTGGCCTGACGCTGGCCTGCGCGCTGGCGCACTACGGCATCAAGGCCGTGCTGCTGGATGAGGACAACACCGTGGGCGTCAAGGGCGCGTCCTCGCGCGGCATCTGCTACGCGCAAAAAAGCCTGGAAATCTTCAAGCGCCTCGGTATTTACGAACGCATCGCGGCCAAGGGCGTGCAATGGAGCGTGGGCCGCACCTTTGCGGGCAAGGACGAGGTCTACGCTTTTGACCTGCGCCAGCAGCAAACCCATTCGCTGAGCCGCCAGCCGCCGTTTATCAACATCCAGCAGTTTTATGTCGAGGGCTTTTTAGTCGAGCAGTTGTACAGCCCCGCGCCCGAAGACCGCCTGGTCGATATCCGCTGGAGCCACCGCGTCACCGGCTTTGAGCAGAACGCGGACTTTGCAACGCTGCAACTCGAAACGCCGGCCGGCGCCTACACCCTGGAAGCCGAACACGTCATCGACTGCAGCGGCTCGCGCAGCCCGTTTCGTGCCTGGTGCGGCGCCACGGTAACGGCGCAGCAGGGCGATGACCGCTGGTGCATTGCCGACGTGCGTTTTAAAAATCCTCCGCCGGTCGAGCGCCACACCTGGATAGAGGCGCCCTTTAACGAAGGCCGCGCCGTCTGGCAGCACCTGATGGCCGACGGCGTCTGGCGCATTGACTACCAGATGCCGCCGCATGCGAAACCGGAAGAAGTCAGTCGCGAGGACGTGGTGCGCTCCCGCCTGAAAGCGCAGTTCAAAAGCCAGTCGGGCCGGCTGCTGGACGACAGCGACTATGAGATCGTCTGGGTCGGTCCCTATGCCTACCGCAGCGAATGCCTGGACAGCCTGCGCCACGGCCGCGTGTTCTTCGCCGGCGACGCGGCCCATGTGATGAGCCCCTTTGGCGCACGCGGCGGCAATTCGGGCGTGCAGGATGCCGACAACCTGGCCTGGAAGCTGGCCGCCGTGCTGCAGGGCCGGGCAGCGCCCTCCCTGCTGGACAGCTACCACCACGAACGCCACGAGGCGGCCACGCACAACGTGTTGGTCACCAACCGCACGGCGCGCTTTCTGCGGCCGGCCGACGGCGCCGAGCGGCTGTTTCGCACTGCGGCGCTGGGCCTGGCGCGTGAGCACGTGTTCGCGCGCCAGCTCGTCAACACCGGCCGCATGTCCACGCCCAACCACTACACGCGTTCGGGCAGTTGCGGCCCTTCCGGCGGGCGCGCGACGCAAAACGTGGGGTTTGCCTGGGCCGATGGCCGCCCCGGTGAGTTGCTGGACCTGCTGGCCTGGGCCCACGGCCGTTTGCTGCTGCTGACCTTTGGCGATGTTTCCGCCGCCGCGCTGGCGCGCCTGGCGGCGCTGTCGGTGGAAGCCGGCCTGCGCTGCGTGCAGGTGGTGGGCCCGGGCGAGAAGGCCGCGGCAGTGGAACACGTCATCGACGAGCACGGCCACCTGCAGGCGACCTGCCACGTCTTCGGCCATGCCTGGGCGCTGCTGCGGCCCGACGGCCATGTGGCCGCCACCGGCGAGAGCGTGGACGCCTCGCTGGTCCACGCGGTGGCCGCCGCGCTGGGCGCCGGCCCCAGCGGAAAGGAAAACCCATGAAAACCAACAGCCCTCTGAGCACGCGCCTGCATTTCCAGGACGCCGACGCCTTTTACGAGTGCCTGCTGGACGCCCACCAAGGCCTGAGCCGCGAGGAATCCGAGCTGCTCAATGCCCGGCTGATCCTGCTGATGGCCAACCAGCTGGGCGACACGGCAGTGCTGCGGGCCTGCGTGGCGGCGGCCGCAAAGACCGCGCTCCCGCCGGTATAGACGGGCCAACACGGCCCTGGGCCGCCCAGTCGAATAAAATCAGGGCAGTTTTCCCCAACCCCAAGGCGGCATCCCCTCGATGCCGTTTTTCATTGCCCCCATGACCAACGCTGCCGCCCCCGCCCCTGCCAATACCGCCACCCCCGCCGCGGAGGCCGTCAAAGTCCCCACACCGGGGCTGGACAGCCTGGCCAAATCCTTCGAGCCGGCCGCCATTGAAAGCCGCTGGGGCCCCGAGTGGGAGAAAAGCGGCCAGTACGAACCCACGCTGGACAGGGCCAAGCCCTCGTTCTCCATCCAGCTGCCGCCGCCCAATGTGACGGGCACGTTGCACATGGGCCATGCCTTCAACCAGACCATCATGGATTCGCTCACGCGTTACCACCGCATGCGCGGCCACAACACGCTGTGGGTGCCGGGCACCGACCACGCCGGCATCGCCACGCAGATCGTGGTGGAACGCAAGCTGCAAGGCGAAGGCAAAAGCCGCCACGACCTGGGCCGCAAGAATTTCGTCGCCAAGGTCTGGGAATGGAAGGAAGAGTCCGGCACCACCATCACGCGCCAGATGCGCCGCATGGGCGACTCGGTAGCCTGGAAGCACGAGTACTTCACCATGGACCCCAAGATGTCCACGGTGGTCACCTCGACCTTTGTGCAGCTCTATGAGCAGGGCCTGATCTACCGCGGCAAGCGCCTGGTGAACTGGGACCCGATTCTCAAGTCCGCCGTCTCCGACCTGGAAGTCGAGAATGAAGAGCGCGACAGCTTCATGTGGCACATCGAGTACCCGTTCAGCGACGGTCCGCAAAAAGCCGCCGATGGCACGCCGCTGCGCGGCATGCACATCGCCACCACCCGGCCCGAAACCATGCTGGCCGACGGCGCGCTGGCGGTGCACCCGGACGACGAGCGCTACAAACACCTGGTCGGCAAGATGGTCGACCTGCCGCTGTGCGACCGCAAGATCCCGGTGATCACCGACGACTATGTGGACCCGGCTTTCGGCAGCGGCGTGGTAAAGATCACCGGCGCGCACGACTTCAACGACTACCAGGTGGCCCTGCGCCACGACCTGCCGCTGATCACCATCTTCACGCTGGACGCGAAGATCAATGAAAACGGCCCCGCGCAATACCAGGGCCTGGACCGCTACGACTGCCGCAAGGCCGTGCTGAAAGACCTTGAGGAACAAGGCTTCCTCGAAAAAGCCGTGCCGCATAAAAACATGGTGCCGGTCTGCGCGCGCACCGGCGCGGTGGTCGAGCCCATGCTGACCGACCAGTGGTTTGTGGCGCTCAGCAAGGTCAGCGAGCAGGACCCGACCGGCAAGTCGATTGCGCAGAAAGCGCGCGATGCCGTGAGCAGCGGCGAAGTGAAGTTTGTGCCCGAGCAGTGGGTCAACACCTACAACCAGTGGATGAACAACATCCAGGACTGGTGCATCTCGCGCCAGCTTTGGTGGGGCCACCAGATCCCGGCCTGGTACGACGAAGACGGCAAGGTCTATGTCGCCACCAGCGAGGAAGAGGCGCAGAAGCAGGCGCCCGGCAAAAAGCTCACGCGCGACGAAGACGTGCTGGACACCTGGTACTCGTCGGCGCTGGTGCCTTTCTCGTCATTGGGCTGGCCCGAGAAGACAAAAGAACTGTCGCTCTTCCTGCCGTCGAGCGTGCTGGTCACCGGCTACGACATCATCTTCTTCTGGGTCGCCCGCATGATCATGATGACCACGCACTTCACCGGCCAGGTGCCTTTCAAGGACGTGTACATCCACGGCCTGGTGAAGGACGCCCAGGGCAAGAAGATGAGCAAGTCCGAAGGCAATGTGCTGGACCCGGTCGATTTGATCGACGGCATTGAACTGGCGCCCCTGCTCGAAAAACGCTCGCAAGGCCTGCGCAAGCCCGAGACCGCGCCGCAGGTGCGCAAGAACACCGAAAAGGAATTCCCCGCCGGCATTCCGGGCTACGGCGCCGATGCGCTGCGTTTTACCTTCGCCTCGCTGGCCAGCCTGGGCCGCAGCATCAACTTCGACAGCAAGCGCTGCGAAGGCTACCGCAACTTCTGCAACAAGCTCTGGAACGCCACACGCTTCACGCTGATGAACTGCGAGGGCCAGGACTGCGGCCTCGAGGAACACACGAAAGAACAGTGCGCGCCCGGCGGTGAGTTCCACGGCTACCTGAGCTTTTCGCAGGCCGACCGCTGGATTTCATCGACCATGCAGCGCGTGGAAGCCGACGTGGCCAAGGGCTTTGCCGACTACCGCCTCGACAACGTGGCCGGCAGCATCTACCAGTTTGTCTGGGACGAGTTCTGCGACTGGTACCTGGAAATCGCCAAGGTGCAGATACAGACCGGCAACGACGCGCAAAAGCGCGCCACGCGCCGCACGCTGATACGCCTGCTAGAAGCCATACTGCGACTGGCGCACCCGGTGATTCCTTTCATCACCGAAGAGCTGTGGCAGACCGTGGCCCCCATCGCCGGCAAGGGCGGCAAGTTCATAGGGGCCGCGCCCTACCCGCAAAGCCAGCCCGAGAAGATCGACGAAAAGGCCGAGGCCCATGTCGCCAAGCTCAAGACCCTGGTGGACGCCTGCCGCAACCTGCGCGGCGAGATGAAGGTCTCGCCGGCCACGCGCCTGCCGCTGTTCGTGCTGGGCGACAGCGCCTTCATGAACAGCGTGGCGCCCGTGCTCAAGTCGCTGGCCAAGCTCAGCGAGGTGAAGGTGTTTGAGAGCGAAGCCGAATGGGTTGCTGCGGCACAGTCCGCGCCGGTGGCCATCGTCGGCGAAGCGCGCCTGTGCCTGTACATGGAAGTCGATCTGGCGGCGGAAAAGATTCGCCTGCAAAAGGAAGAGGCTCGCCTGACGGGAGAGATCGCCAAGTCCGAGACCAAGCTCGCCAATGAAGCCTTCGTCAGCAAGGTTCCCCCGGCCGTGCTGGAACAGGAACGCAAGCGCCTGGCCGATAACCAGGCGGCCCTGGCCAAAATCCGCGAGCAGCTGGCACGGCTTAAATAAGCGCGAACGCCGCCCACAAAAAAGCCCCGCTTACCGGGGCTTTTTTTATCAGCGGGTGTCCCGTCGTCAGCGGACGGTTTCGGGCTCTGACCATTGCGAGGGCGGAACGCTCCCCGGCATCTCCAGGTCCATGGGCGCACTCGGCAACTGGTCCATCCCGCTGTGCTGCGTGCTGATGGCTTCATGCATGCGGTGCGCCACATACCAGCTCGAGCGCAGGCGCGCCTCGCGTGTGTGCGAGCCCAGGCGCGGCGTGACGAAGAGGTTCTTGAGGCCTTTGAGCGGCGAGCTGTCGCCCAGGAAGCTGGCTTCAGCGCCGTCGAGAATGCAGGCTTCGATGCGGCCGTCGCACAGCGCTGCGGCTAGCGCGGTTTCATCAAACAGCTCGCTGCGGCTGATGCCCACCCACAGCTGGTTGCGCCTGCAGGCGGCCAGCAGTTTTTCATTCACAAAACCGCGAAACCGCGTGGCGTAAAGCATCTGCACCGACACCGCATCGGCCTGGCTGACGAGTTCGGACAGGGACACCGGCTGTATGCGCAGGCGCTCCCAGATGGRCGCCGTGTGGTGCACGGCAGGGTCGTAGCCGATAAGGCGCACGCCCAGGCCGCTCAGCATGCCGGCCAGCGTGTGCGCCGTGGGCGCCAGGCCCAGGATGCCGACGGTGCTGCCGTGCAGCTCGCGGCCCATTTGCGTGGTGGGGTGGCGGCGCCCCATCAGGGCCGAGACCAGGCCGCGGCGGTACAGCAACAGCAAGCTGCTCAGCAGGTACTCCGCATTGGAGCGCACATTGGCGCTGCTGGCGTGCACGACCTTGATGTCGCGCTCCTTGCAGGCTTCGAGGTCGGTGTTGTCGGTGCCCACATGCAGGCGGCCCACAGCCTTGAGTTTGGGCAGGAAGTCGAGGAAGTCGCGTGTCACCACGGTCTGGCGCGGAAACACAATACCCTTGGTCTTGTAGGCGATCTTGCGCAGCGAAGTGAGGTCGTCGGCGAGCTCCGGGTGGTAGCCCACACTGTGGCGCGTCTCCAGCCAGGCCATAGCCTCGGGCACCAGCGCGTCAAGAAGTAAGATGTCCACCCAGTGAGTCCTTTTTTCCCGCAGACCGCAATTCGCGCGGTTTGACCACGTCAAGTCGAGCCTTTGTCCGACCTGAGTCATGTATCAACAACGCAACACTCTAGTCTTTTCCCCGATCAAAGTCGATGCAAAAATTTACATTACACAAAGCAGTGTTCCCGGTTGCCGGCCTGGGCACCCGGTTTCTCCCGGCCACCAAGGCCCAACCCAAGGAAATGCTCCCCGTCGTCGACAAGCCGCTGATCCAATACGCGGTGGAAGAGGCTTACGCGGCAGGCATCCGTCACATGATTTTTGTGACAGGACGCAATAAACGGGCCATAGAGGACCACTTTGATACTGCTTACGAGCTCGAGAACGAGCTGGAGGTAGCTCAAAAGCACGCTTTGCTGGACCTGGTGCGCTCCGTCCAGCCCGAAGACATGAATTTTTCCTATGTGCGCCAGCCCCGCTCCCTGGGCCTGGGCCATGCCGTGCTGTGCGCCGAACACCTGGTCGGCCAGGAGGCTTTCGCCGTCCTGCTGGCTGACGACCTGATGGTCGGCCCCAAGGGCGGCAAGCCGGTGCTCGCCCAGATGGCGGAGCAATTCAGGGAACTGCAGCAATCCATCCTGGCGGTGCAGGAAGTGCCCCAGGACCAGACCCGCCGCTACGGCATCGTCGAGACCGACGGCGCGGCCAGCGCGGGCCTCATGAAAGTGAAGAAAATCGTCGAGAAACCGGCACCCGAGGTGGCCCCCTCACGCATGGGTGTGGCCGGCCGTTACATCCTGACGCCGGCGATTTTTGAGCACATCCGCAGCCAGAAGGCCGGTGTAGGCGGCGAATTGCAGCTGACCGACGGGATATCAAGCCTGCTCGATAAGGAAAGCGTTTACGCCTTCCAGTACGAGGGCAAACGCTATGACTGCGGCAGCAAGGAAGGTTTTCTGGAAGCCACCGTCGAGCTGGCGCTGCAGCACCCCGAGGTGGGCGTGCACTTCCGCAATTACCTGGACAACCTGCAGATAGGCTGGTCGGGCCGCGAACGCCGCAAACAGGCCTGAAACCTGGGTGGCCGGCGCCCTGGCGGCGCCCCCAACAGCGCCTTAACGCCGCTTCAAGACGTGGATAAAGTCGCTGCCGGCGACCTGCTGTTCGACCAGCTCGTTGCCGGTCTGCTTGGCAAAGGCCTGGAAATCCCGGGTCGAGCCGGCATCGGTGGACACCACTCGCAGCAGCTGGCCGCTCATCATTTCCGTCAGTGCCTTTTTGGCTTTCAGGATAGGCAGCGGGCAATTCAGGCCGCGGGTGTCGAGTTCTTTGTCGATGTTCATGAAAATCCTTGGGTTGCCGCGATTTTAAGCAAAGCGCAAAGGCCCTTTTGCCCGGTTATACCCGGCCTCATTCGGCTTCATTCACCGCTACCCGCCTCCGGCTCGACCTTGCTCAGCACGGTGGCCCAATCCACAAACTCGGGTTCATGGCCCTTTGTGCGCAGCCAGTCGGCCAGCGCATAGCCGGTGCCGGCGGGCCAGCATTTGAGCTTGTCCAGGTCGTAAAGCCGGTAATCCACCAGCTCGGGCGACAGGCTGACCTCCCCGGTGCAAACCGCGTGGTAGGCAATGATCACCTGGTTCATGCGCTGGAAGTCGTAAACGCCTATCAGGTCCAGCGAGCTGGTTTCCAGGTTGGTTTCTTCCTTGATTTCGCGCTCTATGCCGCCCTGCGGCGTCTCGCCCGCTTCCATAAAGCCCGTGATCAGCGCATACATCTTGCCCGGCCAGGCCGCATTGCGCGCCAGCAGCACCTGGCCGTGGTATTCAATCACCGCGGCCAGCACCGGCGTGGGGTTGTTCCAGTGGGTGAATCCGCAGGCCGGGCAGCGCAGGCGCGCCTTTTCACCGCCATCTTCCATCTGCGACACCATGGCCAGCGGCGTCGCGCAGTTCGGGCAAAACCGGAATTCATGGGTCATGGTGGGGGATCAGAATGGAAAATAAAAGAAAGAAAACGCGGCTGCCGCTATTTTTTCAATAGCAGCAGGCTCGTGTCGATTGGGCGTCAAGCCGGAAACACGCCGGTAGACAGGTAGCGGTCGCCCCGGTCGCAGACCACAAACACAATCACCGCGTTTTTCACGGTTTTCGCTATTTCCTGCGCCACCCAGCAGGCGCCGGCGGCGGAAATCCCCGCAAAAATGCCTTCCTCGCGCGCCAGGCGCCGGCACATGTCCTCGGCATCGGCCTGACTGACCAGAACCAGCTCATCCACCTGGCGGGGGTCGTAAATCTTGGGCAGGTATTCCTGCGGCCATTTGCGGATGCCTGGGATGCGCGAACCCTCGCTGGGTTGGGCGCCGATCACCTTGACGGCCGGATTTTTCTCTTTGAGGTAGCGCGAAACCCCGGTAATCGTGCCCGTGGTGCCCATGGCACTGACAAAATGTGTCACCTTGCCTGACGTATCTGTCCATATTTCGGGTCCAGTGGTCTCGTAATGGATGCGCGGATTGTCGGCATTTGCGAACTGGTCCAGCACCCGGCCCTTGCCCTCTTTCTGCATCTGGTCGGCCAGGTCGCGCGAGTATTCAATGCCCGCGCTTTTGGGCGTCAGGATCAATTCGGCGCCAAAGGCTTTCATGGTCTGGGCCCGCTCAATGCTCAGGTCCTCCGGCATGATCAGGACCATCTTGTAGCCCTTGATCGCGGCCGCCATGGCCAGGGCAATGCCCGTATTGCCCGAAGTGGCTTCGATCAGCGTGTCGCCCGGCTTGATGTCGCCGCGCTCCTCGGCGCGCTTGATCATCGAGAGCGCCGGCCTGTCTTTGACCGAACCGGCGGGATTGTTGCCTTCCAGCTTGCCGAGGATCACATTGCCGCGTGCGGCGTTCTCGGCGGCGTAAATACGTTGCAGCGCGACCAGAGGCGTCTTGCCAATCGCGTCTTCAATGGTGGGATAGTTCATGCCCACACTGTGCCATAATTTGAGGCTTCGCTCATTCCAGCCCGGGTGGTGAAATTGGTAGACGCAGGGGACTCAAAATCCCCCGCCGCAAGGCGTGCCGGTTCGATTCCGGCCCCGGGCACCACATCCCGAAAGCCGTCTCATGACCCTCGTTCATGGACGGCTTTTTTGTTTTCTGCTCGACGGCAGCGGGCAACACCAGCTTGTCATTTTTTCCACCGGATTTTTTGACCCTGCCGCTTGCAACGCCATTTAATAAGGCGCATTCTTCAAACGCGGCCGGCCCCTTCCTTTTCCGCGCCCTCCCGCCGCGTCTGGAGTCCGTCATGTGCACCCTGCATCTGCGTCATTGGCTCTGTCTCCTCCTCTCAAGCACTTTGCTGCTGGGCACAGCCCACGCGGCCACAGCGCCGCCGCCTGCGGCGCAGGCCATGATGGATGCTTTGAACCGGGCCACCGCGGCGGTGGTGGGTGTCAAGGTCACGGCGATGGAGGATGCTCGCTCCGCGGAGACGCTGGGCCTGCGACGCGCGGGTTCGGGTGTGCTGATCAGCCAGGATGGGCTGATCCTGACGATTGGCTACCTGATGCTGGAAGCCGAGCAGATCGAGGTCGTGACCCAGGACAACCGGACGCTCCCGGCACGCGCGGTGGCCTACGACCTCGCCACGGGTTTCGGCTTGCTGCGCCCGCTGCTGCCGCTGCGCAATGTGGCGGTGGCCGCCTTGGGCAGCAGCCGCGACCTGCAGCCGGGCGAGGCGCTGATGGCGGTGACCGGCCCGCAGCCCGATGATGATGGCGACGTGAGCATGACGCGGCTGGTCAGCCGGCGTCCGTTCTCAGGCAGTTGGGAATACCACATTGAATCGGCCCTGTTCACCAGCCCGCCGGTGCTGGCCAGCGGCGGCAACCACAGCGGCGCGCCGCTCTTCAACCAGCGCGGCGAGCTGATAGGCATAGGCTCGCTGTTCGTGTCGGATGCAACCAATGAGAACCGCCGCCTGCCGGGCAATATGTTTGTGCCGGTGGATTTGCTGCGCCCCATCCTCGCGGAGCTGCAGCGTTCGGGTTACAGCGCCAAGAGCCGCAGGCCGTGGCTGGGCATTACGTCCAACGACCAGGGCGGGCGCATCCAGATACAGCGCGTGAGCAAGGAAAGCCCGGCGGACCTGGCCGGGCTGTCGCCGGGCGATGTGGTGCTGGCGGTGGACGACGCGAAAGTCGCGACGCTGGAGGCTTTTTACAAAAAGCTCTGGGACCACGCCGCGCCCGACGCAGAAATCCGGCTCACGGTGCTGCAGGGCGCGGAGATAAAAACCATTGTGCTGCGCGGGCAGGACCGCATGCTGACGCTGAAAAAGCCGCCAGGTATCTGAACCTGAACCAGGCTAGGCCGCAGCCGGCGCCGTGCGGTGCAGGTCCCTGCCTATCGCCTGGAACTGCAGCGCCGCCGATGGCGCGGCTTCAGGCTCGGCATCCAGCTTGAACTCATCCACCGCCGCCTGCAGCTGCAGGGTCTGCTCGGCCAGCGAAGCCGCGGCCGCAGAGGCCTGCTCGACCAACGCGGCGTTCTGCTGGGTTGCCTTGTCCATCAGCACCATGGCCTGGTTCACATGCGCGATGCCGTTGCTTTGCTCGGCCGACGCGGCGGAGATCTGCTCCAGCAGGCTGTTGACGCGGCCGACGGCCTGCACGATGTCCCGCATGGTGCGGCCCGCCTGGGCGACCAGTTCGGAGCCGCTTTCCACATGCGCGACGGAGTCCGCGATCAGCGCCTTGATCTCACGCGCCGCTCCGGCGCTGCGCTGCGCGAGGCCGCGCACCTCGCTGGCCACTACGGCAAAACCGCGGCCCTGCTCGCCGGCGCGCGCGGCTTCCACGGCCGCGTTGAGCGCCAGGATGTTGGTCTGGAAGGCGATGCCTTCGATGACGGCGATGATGTCCACGATTTTTCGGGAGCTGCCGCTGATGGCGGCCATGGTGTCGACCACCTGGGCCACGACAGCCCCACCGCGCTCTGCCGTGCCCGAGGCGGTGGCCGCCAGTCCGCTGGCCGAGCGTGCATGCTCGGCGTTGAGCCTGACGGTGGAGGTCAGCTCTTCCATGCTGGAGACGGTTTCTTCCAGCGAAGCGGCTTGCTCTTCGGTGCGGCGCGACAGGTCGGCGTTGCCGGCCGCGATGTCCCCGGACGCGAGCGTGATGGAATCGGTCGAAGCCTTGATGCGGCTGACCAGGTCGGTCAGCGTGTCTTCCATGTCGCCGAGGGCGCCGAGCAGGCGGCCGAAATCGCCGCCGCGCTCAGTGGAAAACTCCTGGCTGAGGTCGCCGGCGGCCACGGTCTCGGCGATGTAGATGGCTTCACTGAGCGGCTGCGCGATGCCGCGGCTTATCCGCCATGTGACGGCGATGCCCACCAGCAGGGCCGCGAGCCCCAGGCCCAGCATCCAGCGTTGTGCCGATACGATGCCGGCTTCTACTGTCTGGCCGCCGGCCTTGGCCTGCCGCGCCTGCATCTCGCTCAATGCAGTCAAGTCTTGCTGCAAGCGGTCCAGCGTGGCCCGGCCCTCCCCGGCCCAGGCGCGCAAGGCTCCGTCGCGGTCACCCGTTTCAATTTGCCTGGCCGCTTTGGCCAGCGCCTGCGCATAAGAGGCCTGTGCGCTGCGCACGCCGCTGAGCAAGGTTTTTTCTTCGGGTGGCGGGGCGCCGCCCTCCAGGACTGCCAGTGCATCGGTGATGTGGCTGTCGCTTGCCGCGAGCTGCCTGCGTGCGGCGGCGGCCTGCGCCGGATCGCTCGCCAAAGACAGCTCAAGGATGGCACGCGCGTTGGATTGCGACCAGGTGCCCAGCGCCGCCGCCGCGCCGGCGCGGGACCAGGCGTCGCCGCTCACATTGCGGCTGAAGGCGCCGGCGCCGGCCAGCTGGCTGAGGCCGACCGCCATCAAGCAGCCCGTCAAGAGCAAGACCAGTCCGAAGCCCGCGCCCAGGCGCGTGCTGACTTTTAAATTGTCCAGTTGCATGGTGTGTCTCCCGCAAGCCGCTTCCGTCTGAAGATGCGGGAGAGGCCTGGCTCATGCACGGTACCAAGAAAGGCTGCGCAAGTTGCGTTTGAACAGCGCGCAAAACCGGGCTTACTTCATCGAATTGGGAGGGGAGTCCCCCGCAAAGGACTCAGAACCGGTAAGCCAGCTCCGTCCAGACGCGCATGGCGTCGGGCGCCTTGACCAGCTCGGGCACAGGCCCCAGCGGTGAGGCCAGGTAAGCCCGGGCCCGCCATTGGTTGAAGCCGGTCCAGTCCAGGCCGACGCCTGCGCCGCTGAAGGTGGCGCTGTTGGCGCCTGCCACCCAGGGACGCTGGTTGACTTTCAGGTAGGCCCCGTCCCAGAACGCCAGTGCCTGCAGCCTTCCGCCGGAGGCCGCTCCCAGGTCGTAGCGCAGCTCTATGCTTGCACGGTAGCCGGCATCGCCGGATAACGCGCTCACATCATAGGCACGCACGGAGTAAGGCCCGCCTACGGACATCTTTTGCGAGGAGTCGAGGTTGTTGTTGGCCCACTGCCCCGCCCACGAAAAATACACCGTGCCCTTTTCGCCCCAGCGCTGCAAACGGGTGAAGCTCAGGTTGGTCTTGGAGAACCAGCCTTCCGTTTTTGCGCCGGCCGCGTCGGCCAGCTGCGCCTCGGGCACATCAAAGCCGACCCGGCCCCGGGTCCATGACAGGCTCCAGGTGTTGATGCCGCCGGACAGCAAGGTGTCGCGCCAGTCGCCGGTCAGGCTTGAAGTCCAGCTGCCGAGATTGCGGTCCGTCTTCATGGCGGCCATGTCGACGCGTTCGTGCAATTGCACGCTGTCGTACTGCACCTGGCCGTACACATTTGCCGCCTGCGTTCGCAGCAGGGGGTGCCTGCCCCAGAAGCTTTCGGTTTCAGCCGAACCATGCGCGCCCAGTTCCCGCAGGTTTCCACCAATCTGGTAGTCGAGCAGAGAATACGCGGCGCCGCCGCGGGTGCCCTGGCCGTTGAGCAAGGATTCATAGCTCACGCGGGCGTAGTTCACGCCGGTCCCCGAGCTCAGCCCGCCCAGGCTCAACACATCGCCACGCCGCAAGGGGTTGTTGAAAAACACCGTACCGCCCAGCCGCGCCCTTCCGGTATAGCTGTTGCCGTAGCCGTCCAGCACCAGGTTGCCGGTGGTCGCCGGGCCGGGGCTGACC
Source organism: Polaromonas sp. P3_B1 (assembly GCF_056402935.1). Classification (NCBI taxonomy): domain Bacteria; kingdom Pseudomonadati; phylum Pseudomonadota; class Betaproteobacteria; order Burkholderiales; family Comamonadaceae; genus Polaromonas; species Polaromonas sp. P3_B1. The sequence continues at coordinate 80,456 of NZ_JBFUGK010000015.1, read as the reverse complement.
TGGATGTTCAGGTCCGAGCTTCCCATGGCTTCGCCGGGCCTCAGGGTCGCCTGCACCAGCACGCCGGGTATGTCGGACATCAGCAGCAGGGACTTGTCGAGCATGGCCTGCTCCACAGGCTTGCCGCCTTGCAGCGGCGCCGCCGTGGCCTGCAGCAGCATGTCGTTCACACGCGTCTGGTTGTCGATGCCTACTTTGCCGTAGCGCGCCTCTATCACCAGAAAGCGTACAACACCCGATTGGATCACCTGCGCGGGCACCACGGCGCGCGCGAAAGTCTGGCCGCGGCCGCGGTAATAGCGGCCTATGCGCGTGGCCATCTCGTCGAGCTGGTCCAGCGTCAGGCGTTTGCCTTCCGCATCGGCCACCAGCCCGTGCAGGGTTTCGGTATCGACCAGGGTGTTGCCTAATATCTTGATCGAGGTGACGTCCACCGACACCGCGGGGCGCGGGGGCGGCGTCGCGTTGTTCTCTTCCTTGTTGAGGGTTGGCCCATCCTCGCGAGGCAGCGGTGCGAAAGACCGCGGCGGCTGCACCTGCTGCAGGATGGAACCGGCATCAACCGGCAGGGGATCGGCGGCATGGGCCGTGAACAGGGGTGCGGCGGCCAGCAGCAGCGCTGCGTACTTCGCGGATGCGTGGCATTTCATGGGAAAGCTTCCGTGGGGCGAGCGGTGTTATTTTTTGGCGGCAAGCACGCCGCTTCGCAGCTGGACGCCGCCATCGACGATGTGCAGGCGCGGGTCCTGCTTTCCCTCGGCGACGAACTGGCCGGGAATCTCCTGTGCGTCTCCTCCGCCTGAGGAGGCATCGGTACTCGTGCTGCGGGTCACGCGCAGGGTTGTCGATGCCTCAAGCGAATCGGATTTGTCGCGTGTCGTCCCCAGAGCCTGCTCGGCGGCCGAACGGATGCCGTCCCCGGCCGGGCCCAGCCCTGAACCCGCCGCCAGTGAAGAGGCCGATGAAGGCGGCACGGGCGTCCCGGGCAAGGGCGTGATGGAGGCAGTCAGTCCTGCCGGCTGCACCACCACGTAGTTGCCGGCGTCTGCGCCGTTCAGGGTGTAACCCGTCACTGTCACGGCCTTGCCATTGCCCACGTTTGCATCGGCAAAAGCGCCTCTTCCAGTACCCGTGACGTTCACCACGTCAGCGCCCAGCGCGGCCACCGCCGCCGTGCCGTTGAGTGTCGCGGTGGTAGTGGCGTCGTAGACCTTGTTGTTCGCGCCTATCCCTGTCACGGCCAGGCCGGCGGGTGTGATGTTGGCCGTGACCCCCGTGGGCTGAACGATGACGTAGTTGCCGGCATCGGAGCCGCCCAGGATGTAGCCGGTCACCGTCACGGCTTTGCCGTTGCCCACATTCTTGTTGGCAAAGGTGCCGCTGCCGCCGCTGACCGTCACCACGTCCGCACCCAGTGCGGCAACGCCGGCCGTGCCGTTCAGGGTGGCGGTGGCGGTGGCGTCGTAGACCTTGTTGTTGGCCCCCACACCCGTGACGGCCAGGCTCGCCGGCGTGATGTTGGCCGTGATGCCGGTGGGTTGGACGATGACATAGTTGCCGGCATCGGAGCCGCCCAGGACATAGCCGGTGACGGTCACGGCCTTGCCGTTGCCCACGTTCTTGTTGGCAAACGCGCCGCTGCCCACGCCGCCCAGCGTCACCACGTCGCCGCCCAATGCGGCTACGCTCGCCGTGCCATTCAGGGCGGCCGTGGCGGTCGCGTCGTAGACCTTGTTATTGGCCCCCACACCCGTGACGGCCAGGCTGGCCGGCGTGATGTTGGCAGTCAATCCTGTGGGTTGGACCACGGTGTAGTTACCGGCATCGGCTCCGCCCAGCGTGTAGCCGGTGACAGTTACGGCCTTGCTGTTACCCACGTTCTTGTTGGCGAAAGTGCCGCTGCCGCCGCCCACTGTCACCACGTCGCCGCCCAGCGCCGCGACGGCCGCCGTTCCGCCCAGCGTGGCCGCGGTGGTGGTGTCATAGACCTTGTTGTTGGCGACCACACCCGCGACCGTCAGGCTGGCGGGTGTGATGTTGGCCGTTACCCCCGTGGGTTGCACCACGGTGTAGTTACCGGCGTCAGCCCCGCCCAGCGTGTAGCCGGTGACGGTCACGGCCTTGCCGTTGCCCACATTCTTGTTGGCGAAGTTCCCGCTGGCGGCGCCACCCACCGTCACACTATCGCCGGCCAAGGCCGTGACGCTGGCCGCGCCGTTAAGCGTGGCCGTGGTGGTGGCGTCATAGACCTTGTTGCTGGCGCCCACACCCGTGACCGTCAGGCTGGCGGGGGTGATGTTTGCCGTCACCGCCACAGGCTGCACCACGGTGTAGTTGCCGGCGTCGGCCCCGCCGAGCGTGTAGCCGGTCACGGTCACGGTCTTGCCATTGCCCACATTCTTGTTGGCGAAAGTTCCGCTGCCGGTACCGCCTACGGTGACGGTATCGCCAGCCAGGGCGGCAACGCCGGCCGTGCCGGTGAGCGTGGCGGCGGTCGTGGTGTCGTACACCTTGTTGTTCGCGCCCACGCCCGTCACTGTCAAGCTGGCAGGCGTGATGTTGGCGGTCAACCCCGTGGGCAGGACCACGGTGTAGTTGCCCGCGTCGGCCCCGCCCAGCGTGTAGCCCGTGGCGGTGACTGCTTTGCCGTTGCCCACGTTCTTGTCGGCGAAGGTGCCGGTGCCGCCGCCAACGGTCACCACATCACCGGCCAGGGCCGTAACGGCCGCGGTTCCGCCCAGCGTGGCGGCAGTCGTGGCGTCGTAGACCTTGTTGTTCGCGCTCACACCTGTGACCGTCAAGCTGGCAGGCGTGATGTTGGCGGTCACTGCCGTGGGTTGCACCACGGTGTAGTTGCCCGCATCGGCGCCACCCAGCGTGTAGCCCGTGACGGTCACAGCCTTGCCATTGCCCACGTTCTTGTTGGCGAACGTCCCGCTGCCAGTCCCGCCCAAGGTGACGACATCGCCAGCCAAGGCTGCAACGCTGGCCGTGCCATTGAGCGTGGCGGCGGTCGTGGTGTCGTAGACCTTGTTGTTCGCGCCCACCCCCGTGACCGTGAGGCTGGCGGGTGTGATGTTCGCCGCCAGCCCGGTGGGTTGCACCACGGTGTAGTTGCCGGCATCGGCACCGCCCAGCGTGTAGCCGGTGACAGTGACCGCCTTGCCGTTGCCCACATTCTTGTTGGCGAAAGTGGCGCTGCCGCCGCCAACGGTCACCACGTCGCCAGCCAGGGCCGTGACGGCGGCGGTACCGCCCAGCGTGGCAGCGGCCGTGGTGTCGTAGACCTTGTTGTTTGCGCTCACGCCCGTGACCGTCAGGCTGGCAGGCGTGATGTTGGCGGTCACCGCCGTGGGTTGCACCACGGTGTAGTTGCCCGCATCGGCGCCGCCCAGCGTGTAGCCGGTGACAGTGACCGCCTTGGCGTTGCCCACATTCTTGTTGGCGAAAGTGCCGCTGCCCGTCCCGCCCACGGTCACGACATCGCCGCCCAATGCTGCAACGCTGGCCGTGCCATTGAGCGTGGCGGCAGTGGTGGTGTCGTACACCTTGTTGTTCGCCCCCACGCCGGTAACCGTCAGGCTGGCCGGTGTGATGTTGGCTCTGACACCGGTGGGCTGCACCACGGTGTAGTTGCCGGCATCGGCGCCGCCCAGCGTATAGCCGGTGACATTGACCACCTTGTTGTTGCCCACGTTTTTGTCGGCAAACCGGCCGCTGCCGCCGCCCACTGTCACCGTGTCACCGGCGATTGCCGTGACGCTGGCTACGCCATTGAGTGTGGCTGCGTCGCTGGCGTTGTAGACCTTGCTGTCCGCGCCCACACCGGTGACTGTCAAGCTGGCTGGTGTGATGTTCGCCGTCCCCGTTGGCTGAACGATGACATAGTTGTTGGCGTCGGCGCCGCCGAGGAAGTAGTTGGTGCCGGTGACGGTCTTGCCGTTGCCCACGTTCTTGTCGATGAACATGCCGACGTTGCCGCCGCCCACAAGCACCACATCAGTGCCCAGGGGCGTAACGGTCGCGGTGCCATTGAACGTGGTGGCACGGGTGCCGTCATACACTTTGCCGGCCGCGCTCACGCCGGTGACAGCGAGGCTGGCCGGTGTGATATTTGCCGTCAGCCCCGTGGGCTGCACCACGGCATAGTTGCCGGCGTCGGCTCCGCTCAATGTGTAGCCGGTGACAGTCACGGCTTTGCCGTTGCCCGCGTTCTTGTCGGCGAAGGTGCCGCTGCCCGCACCGATCACGCTCACCGTGTCACCGGCAATGGCCGTCACGCTTGCTGTTCCGTTCAAGGTGGCGCCCACGCCGGCGTCGTACACCTTGTTGGCGGCGCTCACGCCCGTAACCACCAGGTTGGCGGGAATCACGGTCAGAGTGCCATTGGCGTAACTGATGTCGTAGCCCTGCTGGTTGGAATACAGGCCCGACCCTGTCACCGTGTAGCTGCCGGCATTGACCGCACCCTGGGCGTTTCCGCCGAAACTGATGCTCCCCGACAAGCTGCCGCAGGCCACGTTGGAGCAACTGATGCCGGTTCCCCCATTCCAGGACAGCTTGTCGTAGGTCTTGCTGGTATTGCCGACAGTGACCGTAGTGGCCTTCATGAGGGCCTTGAGCAGGGGACGGCTGTTCCCGTCATACATCCGCCAGACGGTGTTGAAATCCCAGTTCGGATTGACGTTGCCGTTGGCGGCCGTGGCCGAGGTGAAGTTGGCCTGTTGCTGCATCTGGGCCGTGGTCATGGCCATGCCGCCGCCCGAGCTGGTGGCACGCCCGGTCGTGGTGGCGTCCCAGAAGCTGTTGTTGATGCCCGTCCCGGCGTCCCACAACCCGACCAGCCCGCCCACGTTGGTGCTGCCGCTCACTGCACCGGCCGCGTAGCTGTTATTGATGACACCCAGGGTTTGGATCTTGTATCCCACCAGGCCGCCCACGTGGTCGGTGCCGGTCACCGCACCCGTCGCATAACTGTTGTTGATCGCAGCGGCGACGGTGCCGTTGCTGGCCCACCATCCCACCAAGCCACCAACATCGGCGCTGCTGCTGGTGACGTTGCCGCTCGCGTAGCTGCCGCTGATAGCCCCCTGGTTGAGCATGTAGCCCACCAGGCCGCCGGACCACTGGCCGGCAGCGGTGACATTGCCTGTGGCATAGCTGTTGCTGATGAGGCTCTGATTCCATCCAACCAGCCCGCCCACAGCGAACACGCCGCTCACCGCACCGCTGGCGTGGCTGTTGCGGATTTCACCCTGGCTGGTTCCCACCAGCCCTCCGGCTTCCGAACCGGTTCCAGTCACGGCGGTGCTGGCATAGCTGTTGTTGATGGTGCCGGAGTTCCATCCCACCAGCGCGCCGACCTTGGTGTCGCCTGACACGCTGCCGCCAACCAGCCCGACGTTGTTGACTCGGCCGAAGGAGCCCGTGTACCCAAACAGGCCGACGTAGGTCGCGCCGGGGCGGTTGATGGTGAGGCTGGTGATGGTGTGTCCCAAGCCGTCCAGCGTACCGGTGAACTGGGAGGTGTTGTTGCCCAGCGGCTGGAATCCGCTCCCGCTGTTCCAGGTGCTGGTGGACGAAGCATCAATGTCCGCGCCCAATGCATAGTGCCCGTTGAGGTTGCCGCTGATGCCCTGCAAATCGGTGCCGGTGGCGCTGGTGGCGGTACCAAGGTCCGTGATGACGGTATACGTGACGGGGGTTCCGGTGCTGCCTTGTTTGGTGCTGAAGTTGTTGCCTGCCGGCAAATTGATCTTCGCGCCGTTGTTGAAGTTGTAGGAGTTGGCGGTGCCGTTGGTGGTGCCCTGGCCGTATTCCAGCGCCAGCTTGCCCGTGCCGGAGGCGTTGAGGTTGGCGTTGATGTTGATGTTGTTCTGCGCGTTGAGCGTCAGCTGGTTGGCGCTCCAGCCCACCACGTCATTGACGTTGACGTCCCCGGCCGTGCCCGTGGCGCCGCTGGTGCTTTGGATGACGACATTGCCCGCGCCCAGATTGGCGCTCAGGGCCGCGCCCGTGATGTCCCCACCCGAGGCGGCGACGGTGAAGTTCACCGGGTCGATCAGCCAGGTGCCGGCGTTGCCTGCAGGGGCCGCAGTGGTGATCCGGGCGCTGTCGGCAACGTTGACGTGCGCACCGGATGTTTCGATGAAGCCGCCGTTGCCACCGTTGGGCGCCGAGGCGTCCAGCGTGCCCGCGACCTTGGTGGTGCCGGCGGCCATGCCGCCCAGCAGGATGATGGTGCCGTTGCGGTTTTCCACCGTGCGCGCCTGAATCACGCCGCTGTTGTTGACCACGCTGGCCAGCAGCGAATCCCGCGCGCCTGCGCTCATGAGCGCCTGTCCGCCGTCGACCATGATCAGCCCGCCGTTCTCGGCCAGGCTGTTGAGCACGCTCTGGTCGACGACGACCTTGAGGAGCTGGTTGTCCTGGAAGGTCAGGGTGGCGGCGCTGCCGCCGGCCATCGCCACAGTGCCCTTGGGAGCGCTGATGCTGCCCTGGTTGCTGACGGTGTTGCCGACCAGGGCGACGTAACCGCCGGTGGCGGCGTTGATGCTGCCCTGGTTGACCACGCTGCCCGAACCATTGCCGCTGAAAGTGCGCTGGGCGCTGCCGAGGTCGGCGTCCTTGACGTCCAGCGTGGAGGCCACCAGGCCGCCCACATTGACCTGGGCGCCGGCGCCGAAGAGGATGCCGTTGGGATTGATGAGGTAGACCTGCCCGTTGGCGTTGAGCTGTCCCAGGATCTGGCTGCCGTGCGTGTCCAGGATTCGGTTGACCGCAATCGCGCTGGCAGACGGCTGCACGAAGTTGACGCTTTCCTGCGCGCCGACGTTGAAGCTCTTCCAGTTCAGCGAGGCATTCTGGCTGGTCTGGGTGATGGTGGTGTTGGCGCCGCTCTGGGAGATGCTGGCCGCGCCCGAAGTGACCTGGCCGTCCACCGGCCCTGCCTGGGCTGTAGCCGCCCCCAGCAGCAAAACGGCGGTTGCGGGTTTGCGCAGGGCCCATCTGTTAGGTGCCCGGCCGGCCGGCCGGCTCAGCGCATCAAGAACTGGCGGAACCGTAAAGGCGTGCCGGCCAACATTTGTTACAACTTCTGCAGCTTTTGCGCCGCCCTTCGGATTTTTCTTGTGCATTTTTCACACTCCTCCAACCCTCTTTGTCAGCCCATTGCAAGAGAGAGTCATTCGAAGTGATGGTATTCACAAAGGAATTGCAGCAGATCAGCCCAAAAAAAGATCTTTTGGTGGGTAGTAACAAGGTCTGCCGGGCAACCCCTAAAAGTTGCAAATAGTTACTCCTTTGGTTACAACATCTGATTACAAGTGCGTTGTAAAAAACATACAGCATGGCGGCAAAAGTCCTGCGAAAAGCGGCTTGCCGCATCAGCATGAGGTGTTTTTAACGGTTTTCAGAGATTTTTCAGTGCTCTCGCAGGCCGGTTTCCACCGTCGGATAGCGCAGGCGAAGCCGCAATTCGCGCTTCAGGCGGCTGTTGTCCAGCCGGCGCGATTCGCTCATGAAACTCAGCAACATCGGAGGCAGCGCCTCCCGGGCATTGCCGCGTGCCAGGCGCGGCGGCCGCGGCAGGCCGTAGAGGTCGGCCGCCAGGTCGAAGTAGTCGCCCATCTTGAGTTCAGTGTCGTCGCTGGCATTGCTGGCGCGCTGCGGCTTGCCGCGCCACAGCGCCGCGAGGCTGGCGCGGGCCAGGTCGTCGGCGTGGATATGGTTGGTATAGACGTCGTCCTCCGCGCGCAGCACCGGCGTGCCCTTGAGCAGGCGCCCGCGCGGCGTGCCGCCTTCGCGGTCGGGCGCATAAATGCCCGGTATGCGCAGCAGGTGCACCCGGGTGCCGGTGGCGCGGCCGAACAGCCGCAGCTGCGCCTCGGCATGCACGCGGCGCTGGGCGCGCGGCGTGTGAGCATTCAGCGGCCGGGTTTCGCGCACCCATTCACCGCCGCAGTCGCCGTACACCCCGCTGGTGGAGGCGTAGGCCAGCGATCGCGGCAGGCCGCGCAGCCGCAGGGCGCGTAGCAAGGCCAGCGTGCGCGGGTCGCTGCGCAAGTTGGCTCTGTCATTCGGGGGCGGCGCCAGGTGCAGCACCCGGGTGGCCAGGCCCGCCAGGCGGCGCAGCGAGGCGCCGTCGTCCAGGTTGCCCTGCAGCGGTGTGATGCCCCGGGCCCGCAGTTCGGGCACGCGCGCGGCCGAAGAGGTCAGCGCCATGAGCCTGGCGCTGCGCGGCAGTTGCCGGGCCGCGCGCAGGCCCACGTCGCCGCAACCGACGATCAAAATGCGCTCCCGGCGGAAGCGAAAAGGCAGGGCGCTCATGACCAGGCTCTGGAGTTCAGGTTTGAGGGCAAAATTAGGGGGTTGCCGGGAAAACCGGCCGAGTCGAGAACAGTTACCGCAAGGATACCGAATATGAGCTTTAACGTGACCGTGCAGCCCAGCGGCCGGACTTTCATTGCCCAGGTGGACGAACCCCTGCTGGCCGCCGCCATACGCCAGGGCATAGGCCTGCCCTACGGCTGCAAGGACGGCGCCTGCGGCTCCTGCAAATCCAAAAAACTCGAAGGCAGCGTCCTGCACGGCGCGCACCAGGCCAAGGCGCTGTCACCGGAAGAAGAAGCCGCCGGCTTTATCCTGACCTGCAGCGCCAGGGCAACCAGCGATGTCGTCCTCGAATCACGCCACGTCACGGATGAAAGTGCTTTCCCGATCAAGAAGATGCCGGTGCGCATCAACAGCCTGGCCAAGGCCTCGCACGACGTGATGGTGGTGCGCCTGCAGCTGCCGGCCAGCGACGTGTTCAAGTACCACGCCGGCCAGTACGTGGAATTTTTGCTGCGCGACGGCGACCGCCGCGCCTATTCCATGGGCAATGCGCCGCACACGCAGGCCGAGAACCCCGGCGTGGAACTGCACATCCGCCACATGCCGGGCGGCAAGTTCACCGAGCACGTGTTCGGCCCCATGAAGGAAAAGGAAATCCTGCGTATCGAAGGCCCCTTCGGCAGCTTCTACCTGCGCGAGGACAGCGACAAACCCATGGTGCTGCTGGCCTCGGGCACGGGCTTTGCGCCCATCAAGGCGCTGATCGAGCACCTGCAGTTCAAGGGCATCACGCGCCCGGCCGTGCTCTACTGGGGCGGCCGTCGCCCGGCCGACCTGTACATGGACGAATGGGTGAAAACCAAGACCGCTGAAATGCCGAACCTGCGCTACGTGCCGGTGATTTCCAACGCACTGCCCGAAGACAACTGGACCGGCCGCACCGGCTTTGTCCACCAGGCCGTGCTGGACGATTTCAGCGACCTGTCGGGCCACCAGGTGTATGCCTGCGGTGCCCCCATCGTGGTGGATTCGGCGCAGGCCGCCTACACCGCGGCCGGCCTGCCGGAAGATGAGTTTTATGCCGACTCTTTTGTGACCGAAAAGGAAAAGGCCCAGGCCACCATTCCTGCGGAAACCTGAGCAGCGCACCCAACAAACAAGAAGAATAAAAGAAGAAGAAAAAGAAACGCCCCGGCTGATGCATCAGCCGGGGCTTTTTTTATGCGCGGTCCAAGGGCGGCGAAATTCAGCCGGCTTTGGCGGGTGCTGGCGCGACCTGCCGGTCATGCTTCTGGCGGCGGATGGCGGCGCTGGCGCGGTTTTCTTCGTGTTTGAGTTTGCGGCGCTCGGCCTTGGTGACCTTGCCGTCGGACTTGGCGGCCAGTTTGTCGGATTCGATTTTCGTCTCGCGCTTGTCGAGCTTGGCCGTCTCCTTGGCAGTCAGCGCGCCGGAGCTGACGCCCTGGTCAATGCGCTTTTCCTGATTGGCCTGGCGCTGGTCGATACGGGGCGTGGCCAGCGGGTCTTTGGGTGCCGCGGGAGCCGCAGGCGCCTGGGCGAAGGCCGCGCCACCAGCAAGCAGGGCCAGAGTACAGGCAAGGGTACGAATCTTCATGGGGATCTCCTTGAGTTTGACGTTGAAGGTTCAGGGTCCAGAAAACATGAAGCGGCAGCCTCATGAAACTCCAACGCGCGGCGGCTGCCGCAAGAGCACGCGCCCAAGGTAAAGATGCTGTAACTGCTTTCGGCAACCGCCCGGTCCTGGCAGGGCCGGCTTTTTTGCAACAATAGGGCAATGAATATTCGACCCTTCACCCTCCCCTCCCTCCTGGCCAGAAGCCTGGCGGCATTTTGTATGGCCGGCGCGGCCCTTTCATCCGCCCCGGCACTGGCCCAGACCAAGATCATGCGCATCATCGTGCCCTACGCGGCCGGCGGCCCCATCGACGCCACGGCCCGTTTGATGGCCGAACGCGTGAAAGACTCGCTGGGCACCGTGATCATTGAAAACAAGCCGGGCGGCGGCGGCAACATCGGCGTCGACATGATCGCCAAGGCCCAGCCCGACGGTCTCACAGTCGGCATCTCGGCGGTGGCCACGCATGCCATCAACCCCTGGCTGTACAGCAAGATGCCCTACAACGCGGCCACCGATTTCGCGCCGATCACGCAGATGGTGCGTGTGCCCAATGTGCTGGTGATGAACGCCGACACCGCGCGGCGCCTGAACATCAACACGCTGGCCGACCTGATCAAGTACGCCAAGGCCAACCCCGCCAAACTCAACTACGCCAGCGGCGGCAACGGCAGCGCCGGCCACCTGGCCGGTGAGATGTTCAAGGCCCGGGCCGGCATCTTCGCGCTGCATATTCCCTACAACGGCGGCAACCCCGCGCAGTTGGCCCTGCTCAGCGGCCAGGTGGACTACAACTTTGACAACCTCGCCACGGCCTCGGCCAACATCAAAGCCGGCAAGCTCAAGGCCCTGGCAGTGACGACTGCCCAACGCAGCGCCATGCTGCCCGACGTCCCGGCCGTTTCCGAAACGCTCAAAGGCTTTGAGATCGACACCTGGTGGGGGCTGGTGGCGCCCGCCGGCACGCCCAAGGACGTGGTGGCCAAGCTCAACCATGCTTTTGTCGCCGCGCTGAACTCCCCCGAAGCCAAGACCCGCTTCGCCACCCTGATGGCCGAGCCCGTGGGCAGCACGCCCGAGCAATTCGGCGCCTTCATGAAGAGCGAACTCGCCAAGTATGAAAAAGTGGTGAAGGCCTCCGGCGCCAAGGTGGATTGATCCGAGGCGTTGAGCAATCCAGCATCTATGAAAAAGGCCAGCTCCCAGAAAGGGGTCGGCCTTTTTTAATTGCCTTCGCTACGGACTCTTAAACCAGCAGGGGCCACGGAACCGGCCTTGGCCTGCCCTGAGCCTGTCGAAGGGCCGGGCCGTAGGCGCAGCGGCTCCGAGGGGCTGGAGCCCGCGGCTCCATGCCTGCCTGCGCAGGCTTGGACGGGCGACAGAGGCGAAGCGTCTCGCGAGCCGCGGCCTGCAAGGCCTCGCGCATTACACGAAGTGAAAAGCGTGGGGGCTCATTTCACCCGATCACCGTAACGGATGCTTTTGAGCGACCCGCTCTCAAACAGCAGCATGGTCATGAACTGCCCGGGGCCGGGGTTGTAGGTCCACTCCTCGACCTGCTGGCAGCTGTTGACTGTGATGTTGGTGGTGACGCTGGTGCTGTTGCCAGAAGTGGCGGGTACCGCCGGCGTGGCGACCGGCGCGCCGGCCGTCGTTTCCTGCACGGGCTTGCAAAAGCTGTCCTTCAGGACGGGTTCGCCGCATTTCTGGAGGATGGTGCCTTTGGAGTTGCCGATCTGCGCGAGGTCGCCCTTGCAGCGCAGTGACTGGGCGGAGGCGCCGGTGAACGCGGACGAGGCCAGGAAGGCCAGGATTACAGCGGCGGCGCGGGCAAGGTTTGGTTTCATCATTGTTGAGTTCCCGGATTCAGTAAAGATGCGCATGCCGCGCACCTTTTGAACTTTATGCGCAAAGATTTGGCGCCGCAAGGCATTTGCGGCCCTGGACCGGGCCGCCGGTGTTACGGCTGTAATGCGCACCCCACGGCGCCGTGGGCGCGCGCGGGCCGGCTGCACGGTGGCTTACTCGCCGAGGTAGGCGGCGCGCACGCGCGGGTCGCTAAGGAGTTGCTTGGCGTCGCCGTTCATGGTGACGTTGTCGGACTCCATGACGTAGCCGCGGTTGGCGATGCCCAGCGCGCGGCTGGCATTCTGCTCAACCAGCAGCACGGTCACGCCGCGTGAGGAAACGTCTTTCACGACCTCGAAGATCTTGTCGACCATGATGGGCGACAGGCCCATGGAAGGCTCGTCCAGCAGCAGCACCTTGGGCCGGCTCATCAGCGCGCGGCCCATGGCCAGCATTTGCTGTTCGCCGCCGGACATGGTGCCGGCCAGCTGGTCCTTGCGCTCGCGCAGGCGGGGGAAAAGCACGAACATCTTCTCGATGTCTTCGGCGATGCCGGCCTTGTCGCTGCGAATGTAGGCGCCCATCTGCAGGTTTTCGGTGATGGTCATGCGGGTGAACACGCCGCGGCCTTCCGGCACCATGGCCAGGCCTTCCTTGACCAGGTCCCAGGCGCCGCGGCCCTTGATGCTTTTGCCCAGGTATTCGATGTCGCCGTCCAGCATCGGCAGGGTGCCGGTGATGGCCTTCATGGTGGTCGTCTTGCCGGCGCCGTTGGAGCCGATCAGCGTGACCAGTTCGCCGTCGTGGACTTCGAAGTCCACGCCCTTGACCGCCTGGATGCCGCCGTAGGCGACTTTCAGGCCGGTCACTTTGAGGAGAGTGTTTGCTGCCATGTTCTTGTTTTCCTTCAATGACCGGTGCCCAGATAGGCGGTGATCACTTTTTCGTCTTTTTGCACTTCGGCGGGCGCGCCTTCGGCGATCTGCTTGCCGTAGTCGAGCACCGTGACACGGTCGCACAGGCCCATGACCAGCTTGACGTCGTGCTCGATCAGCAGGATGGTGCGGTTGTCCTTGCGGATGCGGTCTATCAGTTCACGCAGCTGCACTTTCTCGGTGGCGTTCATGCCGGCGGCCGGCTCGTCGAGCGCGATCAGCTGCGGGTCGGTGGCCAGCGCGCGGGCGATTTCCAGGCGGCGCTGGTCGCCGTAGCTCAGCGTGCGGGCCTTGAAGTCGGCGTATTTGCCTATGCCCACGTAATCGAGCAGTTCCTGCGACCGCTTGGCGATGGCGGCTTCTTCGTGCTTGAAGCCGGGTGTGCGGAACACTGCCCCCAGGAGGCCGGACTGCGTGCGGATGTGGCGGCCGACCATCACGTTCTCCAGCGCCGTCATGTCGGCGAAGAGCCGGATGTTCTGGAAGGTCCGGGCGATGCCAGCCTTGGCGACTTCATGCACGGCCGTGGGCTTGTAGGCCTTGCCGGCAAGTTCAAAAGTGCCGCTGTCGGGCGTGTAAAGGCCGGTCAGCACGTTGAAGAATGTGGTTTTGCCGGCGCCGTTGGGGCCGATGAGGCCATAGACCTGGCCGCGCTCAATGTGGATGCCGACATCGCTCAGGGCCTGCAGACCGCCGAAGCGCTTGGAGACACCGGAGACTTTAAGAATGGTTTCGCTCATGTCCATTCTCCTTAGGGGTTGATTGACTGAATGGGGTCTTTACCGGCGACCTTGTTCAGCGACTTGCCGTGCTCAGCGGAGGGCCAGAGGCCGCGCGGTCGCATCAGCATGATGGTGATCATGGCCAGCGCGATGAGCAGCTGGCGCAGGATGGCGGAATCGAGGCGGCCGTCGGTCATGGCCTGCAGCGGGCCGGCCACATGGCGCAGCACTTCAGGCAGGGCGGCCAGCAGCAAGGCGCCCAGGATGACGCCTGGCAGGTGGCCTATGCCGCCCAGCACCACCATGGCGACGATCATGACGGACTCCATCAGGCTGAAGGATTCTGGCGAGACGAAGCCCTGGAAGGCCGCGAACATCGAGCCGGACACGCCGCCGAAGGTGGCGCCCATGCCGAAAGCCAGCAGCTTCATGTTGCGGGTGTTGATGCCCATGGCCTTGGCGGCGATTTCGTCCTCACGAATGGCCATCCAGGCGCGGCCGATGCGGGAGTTTTCCAGGCGATGGCAGATGACGACCGAAACGATCACCAGCACCAGGAACAGGTAGTAGTACATGGACACCGAGTTGACCTCGAAGCCGAAGAATTCATGCGGCTTGCCCAGGTCGAAACCGAAGAACTTCATCGAGTCGATCTGGTTGATGCCCTTGGGGCCGTTGGTCAGGTTGATGGGGCGGTCCAGGTTGTTCAGGAACACGCGGATGATTTCACCAAAGCCCAGCGTCACGATGGCCAGGTAGTCGCCGCGCAGCTTGAGGGTCGGGGCGCCCAGCACCACGCCGAAGAAACCGGCGAGCGCCGCGGCCATCGGGATGATGGCCCAGATCGGCAGGTGCAGCCCGTTCGGAAACTGCGCCGCTATCCAGGGAAAGGCATCGGCCAGATGGGGTGAACCGAGTAGCGCGAACAAATAGGCGCCGACGGCGAAGAAGGCGACATAGCCCAGGTCCAGCAGGCCGGCGTAGCCGACCACGATGTTCAGCCCCAGCGCCAGCAGCACGTAGAGCAGCGCCATGTCGACGATGCGCACCCAGGCGTTGCCGCCCTGCTGCAGCAAAAGTGGCAGCACCAGCAACGCCGCCGCGACGACCAGGAAGGTCACCAGTTTTTTTGATTGTGTGGAAGTCATCAATATTCTCCTTGTGTACCGGATGGACGGGCTTCAGGCCCGGTCCGCCACACGCTCACCCAGCAGGCCGGAAGGCCGCAGCGTAAGGACAAAAATCAGCACGATAAAGGCGAAGATGTCGGAATACTGGCTACCCAGCACGCCGCCCGTCAGTGGCCCGATGTAGCCCGCGCCTATCGATTCGATCAGGCCCAGCAGGATGCCGCCCAGCACCGCGCCGCCCAGGTTGCCGATGCCGCCGAACACGGCGGCGGTGAAAGCCTTGAGGCCGGGCAAAAAGCCCATGGTGTGCTGCACCGTGCCGTAGTTGGAGGCGTACATGACGCCGGCCAGCGCAGCCAGAACGGCGCCGATGATGAAGGTGGCGGAGATGACGGTGTCGGGCTTGACGCCCATGAGCGCCGCCACGCGCGGGTTCTCGGCGGTGGCCCGCATGGCGCGGCCCAGCTTGGTGTAATGCACCAGCCACATCAACACAGAGAGGGAAACGGCGGTGGCGCCCAGGATGAAGAGCTGCGTCACCGTGATGACGGCGCCGCCGACCTGGAAGGGCTCGGTGGGCAGCAAGGTGGGATAAGGCTTGTAGTTGGGTTTCCAGATGATCATGGCCAGTGTCTGCAGCAGCAGCGACATGCCGATGGCGGTGATCAGCGGGGCCAGTTTGGGGGAGTTTCGCAGCGGCCGGTAGGCGATTTTTTCAATCGCGAAATTCAGGGCCCCGCAGACGACAAAAGCGATCAGCAGCGATATCAGCAAAATCAGCCAGCCCGGGGTGCCCGGCATCGCGCTTTGCATCAGGCCGATGATGGTCCAGCTGGTCAGCGCTCCCACCATCAATACCTCGCCGTGCGCGAAATTGATCAGGTTGATGATGCCGTACACCATCGTGTAGCCCAGCGCGATCAGGGCATACATGCTGCCCAGGACCAGACCGTTGATGATCTGCTGTAGCAATACTTCCATAACTCACTCTCCCATGTAAATGAAATGCCAACTCAGTCTGGCGGCACCTGCCGCCGGGATCACCGGTGGCTGGCGCGAGTTAACAAAAAGCCCGCCCATCAAAGCCGGTTGGCTGCTGAATGGCGAGCTAATCCGCAAATTGTAGCCATCGGTGTTAAGCGAGAATCGGGCCAAGCAGGCGGTTTTCGCGGGGTTTACCCTTAACATTTGGTGAAACATCGATTTTTAACTTTTCATTAGTCAGTCTTATGTTGGTTACTCTTTGAAAATCCCGCCTAATGCGACATCGAGCCGCGCCCCATTGCGGCAAACCCCTGATGCCCCGCAAGCCGTCCATTTTTAAAATCCGACATGCGATTCCATAAATACGAGGCCATCAACGCGGTATTTCTTTGCGGCACCGTCACCGGCGCGGCGAAGATGCTCAATCTCTCCCAGCCGGCCGTATCCCGCCTGATTTCCAGCGCGGAAACTGAACTCGGCTTTCTTCTGTTTCACCGCCAGCAAGGACGCATGGCGCCGACCGACGAAGCCCAGCAGCTGCGCCCGGCGATCCTGAAAATCATGGAATCCATGAGCCATGCCTCCTCGCTGGCAGCCGGGCTGCGCAACGGAGGCATCAAGCAGTTGAGGATCGCAGCCGTACCCTCGCTGGCCACAGCCGTCTTGCCCAGCGCCGTGAGGTCCTTCATCGAGCAATACCCCAAATGCAAGCTGACGCTGGAAACCTACCACTACGACTCTCTTGTTGAGGCGCTTCTGGCCGGCCAGGTCGATATCGGGTTTGTTTATGAACCGGTCGCGCACGCGGCGCTCGACACCACGGACCTGCTCCAGGCCCACTTTTGTTCAGTCTCCACATCGGGTTATTTTTCCAAATCCAAAAAATCCATCTCCATCCAGGACCTCGGCTCCTGCAACATCATTGGATTGAGCAAGGATGACCTCGTGGCCTCGCTGATTGCCCAGACGGACGGGATGGCCGACATTGCGCTCACCCGCAATGTTTCGGTCGAAACCAGCGTGGTCGCCATGCACCTGGCCATGCAAGGCTTGGGGGTGGCATTGGTCGACTCCCTGACCGGTGCGCTGGGCAAGGTGCTCGGAGCGCAGGTTTTGCCCTTTGCGCCTGAAGTGCCCATCAGGGTCGCCGCGATGCGACTGGTCACACACCAGGCCGGCTTGCATGAAAGAAAGTTTATGGAACACTTCAAGGCCCAGGCGAGTCTGATTCACGGTGGCTGAATGGGCTGAGATGGTTGCCGACATCGGGGCGGGTCAGTAGCTGTCGAAATAGCGCTGCAGCTGTACCGCATCCTGCGTCAAGGTCAATGCCAGGCAGAGCAGCACGCGGGCTTTTTGCGGGCTGAGCGTGTCGGCGCCAACGCTGCCGAAGGCATCGTCGTTCATCGCGCCATTGCGCGAGACAAGGCCGCTCCCGGTGCGGGAGCTCCGTACCACAGGTATGCCCCGGAGAATCGCCTCGCGATAAGCCGCCTGGTGAACACTGGAGATGGAACCATTTCCAGTGCCCGCATGCACCAGGCCGCGCGCGCCGTGGTTCAGGAATGCGCGAATACTTTCACAGCCGGCGCCGGCGTAGGCGTAAACAATATCCACCTTCGGCAGGCTGCGCAGGCCGGCCACGCTGAAAGGCGAATCCACCGTGTGCTGGCGCGACGGCATCCGGTGTAGCTTGACCTCGCCGTTTTGCATATAGCCGACGCAACCAAATTCCGGGCTCCCAAAACTGTCAATCGAGGAGGTGTGGGACTTGGTCACTTCACGGGCCGAAAAGATCCGCTCGTTTGCAACCACCATCACACCCAGGCCTCGCGCAAGAGGGTTGGCGGCCAGTTGCACCGCTCGCAAGAGATTCAGAGGACCATCCGCACTGAGGGCCGTTGCCGGCCGCATGGCCCCCACCACCACGACCGGCTTGGGCGTCTTGATCGCCAGATGCAGAAAGTAGGCGGTCTCCTCCAGCGTATCGGTCCCTTGCGTCAGCACAAAGCCATCGGGAGCTTCGGTTTCCTCCAGCCGGGTCATCGCGTCAGCCAGGCCGAGCCATGTATCGGTGGAGAAGTTTTCGCTGCCCAGCTGGCTGATCTGGATCACGAGCAGCTCGACGTTCCCGGGCAAATAAGGCCTCAAAGGCGCCAGCGTGTCGGCCGCGGAGAGCTGTGAATCCTGGTAATTGAGTACGTCCGCCGCGGAATCGGCTTCACCCGCGATGGTGCCCCCAGTTCCCAGAACGGCAATTTTTATTTTTGGCATCAATGTTCAACGATTGCGTTAGGCGCACCAGGAAGACGGCGGCGAAATCGGCGCCGCAGTCTTTCAGGGGTGCGGGGACTTTCCGGGCGCAGGGGCGTCACTTCATCGTGACAAGCGTGGTCTTGATGCCCTGTGGGTAGGTGGACAAGGTGACGGCGGCATTCTTGCGCTGGCCCGTTCCGTCAAACTCGATATGCCCGGTGATGCCCTCGTGCTTTGTCTTGCCGACATACGCCAGGTATTTCGCAGGCTCGGCCGAACCGGCCGCACGCATGGCATTGGCCAATATCATGACGTTGTCATAGGCATAAGGCGCATACACCACGACCTCGGCACCGTAAGCAGCCTTGTAGCGTTTTGCAAAACCGGGGCCGCCTTTCATATCCATCAAGGCCTCGCCGCCGTCGCCGCAAATAACGTTTTTCCCGACAGCCTGCGCACCCAGCTTGGGCAGATCGCCGGTGCAGACGCCGTCACCGCCCATGAAAGGAAGTTGCCCCATTCCCAACTGGGCCATCTGGCGAAGCATGGACCCGGCCTGCCCATCAAGCCCGCCAAAAAACACAGCCTGGGCTTTCTTGCCTTTGATCGTCGTCAGGATGGGCGAGAAATCGCTTGCCTTGTCATTGGTAAATTCACGCGCGACAACTTCACCGCCCAGCGATTTGAAGGTTTTTTCAAACTCATCCGCCAGGCCCTGGCCATATGCCGTGCGGTCGTCGATCAAAGCAACTTTTTGAAGCTTGAGCTTGGTCGACGCAAACACAGCCAGGGCGCTACCGATCATCCCGTCATGGGCAATGGTGCGGAAGGTGGTTTTGTAGCCCAGCTGGGTGAGCTTCGGGTTGGAAGCCGCCGGGGTGATATGCGGAAGACCCGCTTCGCTGTAGATGCGGGCGGCGGGAATCGTGGTGCCGCTGTTGTTGTGCCCCACAACACCGTTGACGCCGCTGTCCACCAGTTTTTGTGCAACGGCGGTTCCCTGCTTCGGGTCGGCCTGGTCGTCTTCGGATACCAGTTCAAACTTTACGGCCTTGCCGCCAATCTTGAACTGGCTGGCGTTGAGGTCGTCAATGGCCAGCTGCGCGCCACGCTCGTTGTCTTTTCCGTAGTTCGCCGCCTGGCCGGACAAGGGTCCGACGATGGCAATTTTGATTTTTTCCTGGGCGAAGGCCGAAGTTGCCGAAACAACTGCCAGCACCGAAAGAATGCTTTTTATGCAAGAACCTGACGACATACCGACTCCTGATGAATTGATGAGTTGGTAGTATCAAACGGGGATTTCTCCTCACGCATGCGCAGACGAGGTACGCCATGCAGAAAGCGTATGCGCTGTTTTGGGGAGCGCCGATCCGCATCGGCTGAGCCGCACCCCGCTGCCCGCCGGCAATCCCCCACCTCAACCTGCCGCGTGCGGCTTATTTCTTAGCGTCGTTCCTTGCCCGCAGCTGCTCGAGCTTTTCAGCGATTTTCATTTCCAGCCCCCTGTTGACCGGCCGGTAAAAGCCAGGGGCCTGCATGCCGTCGGGAAAGTAGTTTTCACCGGCCGCAAAGCCGTCTTCCTCGTCGTGGGCGTAACGGTAATTTTTGCCGTAGTCGAGCTGCTTCATGAGCTTTGTTGGTGCATTGCGCAAATGCAGGGGCACCGGGCGGGTGCCGTCCTTGGCAATAAAAGCCTTGGCCTGGTTGAAGGCCTTGTAGACCGCATTGGACTTGGGCGCCACAGCCAGGTAGATCACGCACTGGGCCAGGGCCAGTTCGCCTTCGGGGGAACCCAGGCGCTCATAGACCTCGGCGGCGTCCAGCGCCATGCGCAGCGCGCGCGGGTCGGCCAGGCCTATGTCTTCGCTGGCCATGCGCACCAGCCGGCGCGCCATGTAGCGAGGCTCGGCGCCGCCATCCAGCATGCGCATGAACCAGTAGAGCGCCGCGTCGGGGTCAGAGCCGCGCACCGATTTATGAAGGGCCGAAATGGTGTCGTAGAACTGCTCGCCGCCCTTGTCGTAGCGGCGCAGGCGCTCGCCCAGCACCTTGAGCAGCCAGGCGTCGGTGACCTCGGTGACCTTCTCGGCCTTGGCCGCCACGCTGAGCGACTCCAGCGTGTTGAGCAGGCGCCGCGCGTCGCCGTCGGCATAGGCGACGAGGCGGTCCACCGCTGCGGCATCGATGGCGGTGATGGCCGGCAGCGCGTTTTCGGCCAGGACCTTGGCGACGATCTGCTTCAGGTCGGCCTCCCCCAGCGGCTGCAGCACATAGACCACCGCGCGCGACAGCAGGGCCGAGTTGACTTCGAACGAGGGGTTTTCGGTGGTGGCGCCTATGAAGGTGAAAAGGCCGCTCTCCACATGCGGCAAAAACGCATCTTGCTGGCTTTTGTTGAAGCGGTGCACCTCATCGACAAACACGATGGTGCGGCGCCCGCTTTGGGCTTGCCAGATGCTCGCCTGCTCCACTGCTTCGCGAATGTCCTTGACGCCGCCCAGCACAGCCGAAATGGTGATGAAGTGAGCGTCAAAGCTGCTGGCCATGAGCCGCGCGATGGTGGTCTTGCCGACACCGGGCGGGCCCCAGAGGATGCAGCTGTGCGGCTGGCCGGACTCAAACGCGATGCGCAGCGGCATGCCTTCGCCCAGCAGATGCTGCTGGCCTATGACTTCGCCCAGGTTTTGCGGACGCAGGCGCTCGGCCAGGGGCTGGTGGGTGGAGGAAGCGGCTTTCACGGGAGGACGGGCAAACGGGAAGTCGGAAGGAGTTGAGGCTGCAATGCCACGAGTCTAAGCCAGCAAGCCGGGTGGCTGCAGAGTGAGGACAAGTCGTGTACAACCGATTGCACACCCATCACGCACTCATGCGAAGGAAAACCCATGCCAAGCCGCGAAACCCTGGAGCGATTTATCGCACGCGTTGAAGAAAACGCCCACGCCGAAGCCATTGAAGAGTTCTACACCGAGAACGCGTCCATGCAGGAAAACCAGGCCGCGCCGCGCGTAGGGCGCGTGAACCTGGTCACCGGGGAACGCAAGGTGATGCAAAGGGCGAGGTCGCTGACTTCGACCTGCGTGCGCCCCGCCCTGCTCGACGGCGACCACGTGGTGATCCGCTGGATCTTCCGCTTTGAATGGCAGGACGGCAGCCGCACCGAGATGGAGGAACTCGCCTGGCAGCGCTGGGAGGGCGAGCGCATCGCGGAAGAAACGTTTTTCTACGACCCCGCGCAGCGCGCCCCCAAGCCGCCTATCGCCTGAGAACCGAGGCTTGTTTATTGGCGGATCACATCCGCGCCCTTGGGCGGCGTGAAGCGGAAGGTGTCGGCGGGCAAATTGGGATTGACCTCGACCTTGCTGAAACTCAGCACTGATCGCTGGCCGAAGCTGTCGGTGATCTCCAGCGCGGCCAGGCCCGAGGATTTTTCACCGGGGCGAAAACCCACGCGCACGGACTGCAGCTGGCCGTCCTTGCTTTTGGGCGTGGCCACCACCCATTGCAGGCCGTCGGCATCGGGCGCGGCGGCGAGCGTGAAATCGGCCTGCAGGGCGCGCAAATCGGGCGCCGCAGCGATCAGGGCGGCGGGCGTGGAGCCCAGCACGCTCGACTGCTTGCGCGAGGTGACCTGGTTCAGGTCCACGTCGTGCAGCCACAGCGTCTGGCCGTCGGCCACGATGCTCTGCTCAAACGGTTTTTTGTAGACAAACCGGAAGCGGTTGGGCCGGGAAAACTCAAACGTGCCGGTGGAGGTCTTGCTGCGCGCTGCCTGGCCGTCCCTGGCCGGTGCGGTGACCACCTGGGTGAACTCAGCCCGGCCGCTGCTGACGGTCTTCACAAAGAGCTCCAGGCTGTCCAGGCCATTGGCCCAGGCGGAGTGGGCGCAAAGCGCCACCAGCATCGTCGCAATGTATTTCTTCATGATCGTCACTCCGCCCTCGCGGGCACCAGGATGTCGCGCTGGCCACTGCCGCTCATGGCGCTGACCAGCCCGGCTTTTTCCATGTCTTCGACCAGCCGCGCAGCGCGGTTGTAGCCGATCTTGAGGTGACGCTGCACCAGCGAGATGCTGGCCTTGCGGTTCTTCAGCACGACCTCCACGGCCTGGTCGTACATCGGGTCTTTTTCACCGCCGCCGTTGCCGCCACTGCCGCCATCGCCCAGCAGGTCGCCGTCTTCGCCGTCGACCGTGCCGCCTTCGAGCACGCCGTCGATGTAATTGGGCTCGCCCTGCTGCTTGAGGTAGGCCACCACGCGGTGCACTTCGTCATCACTCACAAACGCACCATGCACGCGAATTGGAAAGCCTGTACCACTCGGCATGTAAAGCATGTCACCCATTCCTAACAAAGCCTCGGCGCCCATCTGGTCCAGGATGGTGCGGCTGTCGATCTTGCTGCTGACCTGGAAGGACAGCCGGGTCGGGATGTTGGCCTTGATCAGGCCGGTGATCACGTCCACGCTGGGGCGCTGCGTGGCCAGCACCAGGTGGATGCCGGCGGCCCGGGCTTTTTGCGCCAGGCGGGCGATCAGTTCTTCGATCTTCTTGCCGACTACCATCATCAGGTCGGCCAGCTCGTCGATCACCACCACGATGTAAGGCAGGCGTTCCAGGGGTTCGGGCTGTTCGGGCGTGAGGCTGAAGGGGTTGTAGATGAATTCGCCCTTGGCCTTGGCTTCGTCGATCTTGGCGTTGAAACCGGCCAGGTTGCGCACGCCCAGCTTGCTCATGAGCTTGTAGCGTTTTTCCATTTCGGCCACGCACCAGTTCAGGCCGTGGGCGGCCTGGCGCATGTCGGTGACCACCGGGGCCAGCAGGTGCGGAATGCCTTCATAGACGCTCATCTCCAGCATCTTCGGGTCAATCAGCAGCAGGCGCACGTCGCGTGCATCGGCCTTGTAGAGCAGGCTCAGGATCATGGCGTTGATGCCGACCGACTTGCCCGAGCCAGTGGTGCCGGCCACCAGGCAGTGCGGCATCTTGGCCAGGTCGGCCACCACCGCGGCGCCGCTGATGTCCTTGCCCAGGCCGATGGTGAGCAGGGACTTGGCTTCGTTGTAAACCTGCGAACCCAGGATTTCGCTGAGCTTGATGGACTGGCGCTTGGCGTTGGGCAGCTCCAGCGCCATGTAGTTCTTGCCCGGAAT
Source organism: Polaromonas sp. P3_B1 (assembly GCF_056402935.1). Taxonomy (NCBI): domain Bacteria; kingdom Pseudomonadati; phylum Pseudomonadota; class Betaproteobacteria; order Burkholderiales; family Comamonadaceae; genus Polaromonas; species Polaromonas sp. P3_B1. The sequence continues at coordinate 57,463 of NZ_JBFUGK010000015.1, read as the reverse complement.
GGTCTCGATCACGCGGATCGACACCAAACTCAATGCGCGCGCCAGGTCCTTGGCCAGGTTGACGACCTGCGAGCCCTTGACGCCGGTGGCCGGCTCGATTTCATAACGCGTGATGACCGGGCCGGGCGCGGCGGCGACCACACGCACCTCGACGCCGAAGTCCTTGAGTTTTTTCTCGATCAGGCGCGAAGTCATCTCCAGCGTCTCGGGCGCCACACCCTCCTGGCGCTGCAGCGCACCGTCCAGCAGGTCGACCTGGGGCAGCTTGGAGTCGGGCATCTCACTGAAAAGCGGCTTTTGCCGCTCCTTGGCCACGCGCTCGCTTTTGGGAATATCGACCAGCACGGGCTCAATCAGCACCGGCACCGGGTGATGTTCCTCGATCTCGATGCGCTCGTCGATCAGCGTTTCCTCGCGCTCACGGGCGGCCAGCTTGCCGAAGGCGAGGTCTTCGGCGATCTCGCGTTTTTCACGCCGTGAATCGATCAGGTTGTCTATCCAGGCACCGACGCGCAGCGCCACATGGGCCCAGGAAAAGCCGAAAACCGCCGACACGGCAATGACGCCCAGCGCGATAAACACCAGGCCTGAGCCGGCAAATCCCAGCCATTTCTCGCCCTGGGCGCCGGCCAGGTAGCCCAGCACCCCGCCCGCATGGCCGGGCAGCTTGAATTCAAAACGGTAGAGCCGCGACCACTCCAGCGCCGCGCTGGCCAGCAGCAGCAACAGCAGGCTGAGCCAGAAGCGGATGCGGTGGGACTCCGCAGCCGCCACAGGTTCGCCGCGCAACCAGCGCGCCAGCGACCTCAGCCAGGCCTGTCCGCCGGCGGCCAAGGCCCACCACACGGAGAAACCCAACAGGTAATAACTGGCGTCCGCCAGCCAGGCGCCCAGGCGCCCGCCCCAGTTCAAGGTGGCAGCGTGGCCGCCGGCCACGGCTTGCGCGGTGCCGGAAGTCGACCAGGCCGCGTCCTGCGGCGAATAGCTGAGCAAGGCGGCCAGCCAGAAAACCAGGCCGAGCAGGCCCAGGATCAGGCTGACTTCATGGGCAAAGCGTTTGATGCCGCCGGGCGCGCCCGTGGCGGGGGAATTTCTGGAGTTCAGAGTATCGAGTGAGTAAGTCATGGCTCACTTGAAGCTTACCGCAGTTGAGTGCAAGCCTTGAAGGAGCGCCGCGGGCGCCAAACGGGTGGCGGGTGATCAGCTGGGCGTGTTAACCCAGGGTATGCAGGCGCTCTTTCACGAGGACGGAGCCGTCGTCCCGAGTCTCGATGAAGCCGCGCTCTTCCAGGTCCTTCATGACCCGGCTGACCATCTCGCGCGAGGCGCCGACCATCTTGGCCAGGTCCTGGCGCGACACCTTGTCGCGGATCACGGTGTTGCCTGTGCCGTCGTCGCTGGCAAACTCCAGCAGGGCCCTGGCCACCCGGCCGTACACGTCCATCAGGGCCAGCGACTCGATCTGCCGGTCGGCGTGGCGCAGGCGCTGCACCAGGCCCTTGAGCACGGCATAGGCCATGGAGCTGTTTTCAGGCAGGCAGCGCGCGAATTCGAGGCGGCCCAGGATCAGGGCGTCGGTCTGGATCTCGGCGCGCACCGTGGCCGAATGCGGTTCGTTGTCGATCAGGCTCATCTCGCCGACATAGTCGCCGGGGTGCATGGTGGCCAGGATGACCTCGCGGCCGCGGGCGTCGGTGGTGACGACACGGGCCCGGCCCGTCAGGATGATGGACAGCGCGTTGGACTTTTTGCCCTGCTCGACGATGGGCTCGCCGCGCTTGAAGCGACGCTTGACCACCGTATCAGCGACGGACGCAGCCTGGGCGGCCGTCAAAACGGAGAAAAGAGGCACCCGGCGAATCAATTCCAGGTTGGACACCATCGTCGTCATATCTGATATCTCCCAACCTCACAAACGACAGGGAAGTCGCGTGAGTTCTTACAATGGCACGTAATTTATAAAACCAAATGCCGCAAAAGTACTACCTCGACGGTTTTACCTTGCGCCACCCTTGTGCGGCACGACTCTACCCGAGTTCTTACACTTTCCCAATCAGTTTTTCAACATGAAACATTCAAGCGTCTTAATCCTGGGTTCGGGCCCTGCGGGCTATACCGCAGCCGTGTACGCCGCGCGTGCCAACCTTAACCCGGTGCTGATCACCGGCATCGCGCAGGGCGGCCAGCTCATGACGACCACCGAGGTCGACAACTGGCCGGCCGACGTGCATGGTGTACAAGGTCCGGACCTGATGCAGCGCTTCCTGGAACACGCGGAACGCTTCAAGACCGAGATCATTTTTGACCACATCAACAAGGTTGATTTCAGCAAGCGCCCCTTCACCTTGACCGGGGACAGCGGGACCTACACCTGCGATTCGCTGATCATCGCCACCGGCGCCTCCGCCAAATACCTGGGGCTGGAATCAGAAACCGCCTTCATGGGCCGCGGCGTCTCCGGTTGCGCCACCTGCGACGGCTTCTTCTACCGCGGCCAGGAAGTCTGCGTGGTGGGCGGGGGAAACACCGCTGTGGAAGAGGCGCTGTACCTGTCCAACATCGCCAGCAAGGTCACGCTGGTGCACCGTCGCGACAAATTCAAGGCTGAGGCCATCCTGATCGACAAGCTGCACGAGAAGGTCAAGGCCGGCAAGATCGAACTCAAGCTGCACCACACGCTGGACCAGGTGCTGGGCGATGCCTCGGGCGTGACCGGCGTGCGCCTCAAAAGCACCCAGAGCGACGCAACGCAGGACCTCACCCTCAAGGGCTGCTTTATCGCGATCGGCCACCAGCCCAACACCGACATTTTTGCCGGCCAGCTGGAGATGAAAGACGGCTACATCATCACCAAAACCGGGCTGCAGGGCTTTGCCACCATGACCAGCGTGCCCGGTATTTTTGCCGCCGGCGACGTTCAGGACCATATCTACCGCCAGGCCATTACCAGTGCAGGAACCGGCTGTATGGCGGCCCTGGACGCCCAGCGTTTCCTCGAACAAGCACAGTAAGCCAAAAATCCCTTATAATTCAAGGCTTTGCTAAATTTGCCCTCCAAAAGGCGGATTTGGCAGTCTCGGGTTACCGCCACCCTATTCTGGCGAGGTGAGGCAGGAATGACGACGGGCAGCAAGTGCCTTGCGACATGACTGCTGTTGAAAAGTACTGGAGTGCACATGGCACGCGTATGTGAAGTCACGGGCAAAGGCCCAATGGTGGGCAACAATGTTTCCCACGCCAACAACAAAACCAAACGCCGGTTCCTCGTGAACCTGCAATACCGCCGCTTCTGGGTCGAAAGCGAAAACCGCTGGGTCCGCCTGCGCGTTTCGAGCGCTGCACTGCGCTTGATCGACAAGAAGGGTATTGATTCCGTGCTCGCAGACCTGCGCGCACGCGGCCAAGCTTAAGGAGCACCATCATGGCAAAAGGCGCACGCGAAAAAATCAAGCTGGAATCCACCGCCGGCACCGGTCACTTCTACACGACCACCAAGAACAAGAAAACCACGCCAGACAAGATGCTGATCATGAAGTTTGATCCCAAAGCACGCAAGCACGTGGAATACAAAGAAATCAAGCTGAAGTAATAACAACGATCCGTGGGTAGCTAAAACCTCCTACTCGGTCATTGCTTCAAAAAAAGGACACCTCGGTGTCCTTTTTTGTTTGAGAGGCAGAACCGTGCACAGTGCCACAGGGCAATCATCCGGCAGGCCTCACATCCACAACCCATTCAGGCCGGCTCCACGGACGAGGCCCTCAACGGCAATTCACAGGCTTTGTCCCAAATAGGGCCAGAAGGTTATGACACCGATGGCCGATGCCGCGCAAGCCGCAATCAGCACGCCACCGGCGGCAAGATCCTTTGCGCATTTGACTGCCAATGAGTATTGTGGCGACACAACATCGCAAAGAGACTCCACCGCAGTGTTCATGGCCTCCGCCATCCAGACCATGGCCATCGCCCCGATCAGCCAGCGCCAATCGGCGGCGTCCACCCGGCACCACGTGGCCAGTCCCATCACCAGCATCGTGGCGATGAGATGCAGCCACGCGTTGTGCTGTGTTTTAAGCATCAACGCTATCCCCTCGAAGGCATAAGCAAAGCTCTTGAGCCGTGCGGCCAGGGTGAATCGTTGCGGCCCGCGGGCATAGGGGACTTCTTTCATTTTTCATCCTCCTTGTTGACCAACCGCCAGGCCTGGGCCACACGTGAACGGCGGATCCTGAGCACCCGCACAGCAGGCAATCCATACAAACAACCCCATACCGCGGCGATCAAGATGCAGCAAGCCATCACAACGCACCGGCCGGCTCTGGCTCTATCGTCAGACACGTGCGGCCGACCAGCGGAACCTGCAGATGYACCCCACCCACGCCGTCAGCCCGAACCTGCGCCTGGCATGCACCTGTGACCCGATAGGGAGCCAACGGACGCAAGCCCGACACTTCCAGGCTTTGAATGCCGTCGCCGGCTCCTCCGTAAAGCACTGCTTGCAACGAGCTGCTTGAATCATCGGAGTGCGCAGCTGCCACCAGGACATCGGGGTAGGACGGGGATTCCAGCCTGGGACCTTTTGACGGAAGCGGGTTGGTGATCAGGTTTCGAAAACTGTCTCGCCCTCCCGAGCGCGCCATCAGCTCGACACCATGCGCCCATACCGAGGCCTTATTCCTGTGGGCAACCCCATGGCTGAAAGTGGTTGGACACTCGCGCTCCAGGGCGTCCATGCAATGCTGGTACACAAATTCATCGCCCAGCTCTGCCGCCGCCAAGGCAGTCGCGGCGTAGGCACCGCCCCTTGAGAAACCATAGTTTCCTGTGTCGATGGGCCAGAATTCACTGCGTCGCAGCCGCTCATGGCTATCGAACAGCTGGCGCCTCAGCAGCAACCATTGGCGACGTGCCAAGTCAGGCTCCAGCGTGTTCAAAAAGTAACACGGCATCGCCAGCGGCATTGCGCCTCCGATGGCGGGCAAGGCCAATCCCGTGTACGTGGAGCGGCATGGGACGTAACGACCCCTGCCATCCAGAAACTCCGCCTCCAGATGCCGGCGGAACTCCGGCGCGTGGCGGATCCATTTCATCTGGCCGTACTGCGCGTCGTGGGCGCGCAGCGCCGCAGCCCCCATGGTGTTGCACAGGGGATAAACCCAGTTGGGCTCGCAGGCCATCAAATAGAAGGGGGACCGTTGGTATTCTTTCTCCAACGTGGACAGCATGATCCCGAAACTGTGTTCGTAGCGCTTTCCGTTCGGATGCACCAGCGTAAAGGCGCCCTCTTTCGAAAATTCCTGACTTCCTGTGCTGGCCTGGAACAAGGCCATCTGAAGCGCCACGAAGCCCGTGTACATGATGTTTTCACGGGCGGCAGGGTTGGCATTCCAACGAAGGTTTCCCCATAGATTTTCGAGCGACCAGTATGCCCAGACGCGGTGCTGCATCTGCTTGCGCAGCAGCCTGCTTTGAGCGTCGCTCATGTATCCGCCGAACGCAGGCGTAAAACGGGCCTGCGTCAAGGCGATGCCATAGGCCAGAAAGTTGATCTGGTACCGAAGCGCCGCTGTCTGAAATTGATCGCGTAGCTCGAATCCCGAGAATTCATTGGCAGGTTGCAGAGCCCGATCAAGCGCGAACCTCAGACGATGCAGATGCGCCAGCGACATTTCCGGCTTTTGACCGGATGGTTGCGCCGTAAAAACGGCTCCCAATCGGGCCGCCTGTTGGACCAGATACTCGTTATCGATGCGCCTCTGTCGGCGTGAACACAAAAACCAGGCCAGCATCGACAGGCAGCCAATCGCAGCAAACAGCGCGAGCGCGCGATATACATTCAGAACCATACCCGGTTGAATCGCACCATGATTCATGCTTGCAGCCGAAAACGCCGAACCGAGCCACACAAACGGAGGCAGCAGCACATTGCCCGTGCCAAACCAGACCAACAGTGCAAACGCCAAGACACCTGCAGAACACAGCCAGGCGGCTATATGACCTATGCCACCAGCGGTGCAGATATCAGCATGCGCCAGAAATCCGCCACCCGGCACCATCAAGCCCAGGCCGAAAATCCGCAAGGCATCCTGATGCGCAAAAAGCAGCAAAGCAGAACCGCCCGCCATCAACAGCAAATACAGCTTTAGCAGTTGGACGGTCTTTTTTGCCGTGACTGGACCGAAAACACGTGTGTATGGCGGAAGAGTGGCGACGCTGCAGATTGAACTCACAAACCGGTCCTTCTTCGAAATGAAGCACCCGATTGATGCCCTCGGCTTTCGATAGGCGCAGTCTGACGCGCGCTTGTGAGGTTTTGATGAGCTGTATGAAGGCGGTGTGAAGTCGCTCCTGCTCCACCTCCATGGTGACTACGTCTTCACCCCGGGAGAGCGGGATGGGCGTCAAGGCAATTCATATCCGGGCTCTTGTGGTGCTTGACCATGGAACTCGCGCTTTGCGCCGGAGCATAAAAAAACCGCTCCCGGATTTCTCCAGAGCGGTTTTCAGGAAGTGTCGGCCTGAGACCAGGCCGGCATGCAAGACAGGATCAGGCGCGGGCCGCGCGCAGCCTCAGCGAGAACTCGCGCAGTGCGGCAATGCCGCTTTCTTCGGCACGGTGACACCAGGCCTGCAGATCGTTCGCGAGCTGTTCGCGGGAGGCCGAGGTGCTCATCCACATCTGGCGAAGCTCTTCGCGCATGGTGACCATCTTGTCGAGCACGGGATGCTCGGCGCGGACCTGGGCCAATTGGGGCTTTGCCGCCGCAGGCACCTTGTCGTCGTCGCGGTGCAGCCAGCGGTTGGCCGCGCGCAGCACGGACACGTCGGCCTTTTTCGCCTTCATCATTTCGATTTCGGCCTTGCCGGCACGGCGCAGTTCGCGCGCAAAGCCAGCCATCACTTCGTAGCGGTGGGCAATCAGGGCTTCCAGCGTTTTCTCGTCAGCCACCGGCTGGATGGAACCCAGCTGAAGCTTGGGCGGTACCTTCTTCACGGTAGCCAGTCCGACTTTTTCGAGGGCACGGATGTAAATCCAGCCGATGTCGAATTCGTAGGGCTTGACCGAGAACTTGGCCGAGGTCGGGTAGGTATGGTGGTTGTTGTGCAATTCTTCGCCGCCAATCATGATGCCCCAGGGCGAAATGTTGGTGCTGGCGTCAGGCGCTTCAAAATTGCGGTAGCCCCAGTAGTGGCCGATGCCGTTGATGATGCCGGCCGCCGTCACGGGAATCCAGGCCATCTGCACAGCCCAGACTGCCAGGCCGGCCACACCGAAAAAGGCCAGGTCGATGATCATCATCAAGCCCACACCCTGCCAGCTGTAGCGGGAATAGACATTGCGCTCCATCCAGTCGTTCGGCGTGCCATGGCCGTATTTGGTCATGGTTTCCTTGTTCTTGCTTTCGGCCCGATACAGTTCGGCGCCTTCCCAGAACACCTTCTTGATGCCGTGGGCTTGGGGGCTGTGCGGGTCTTCAATGGTTTCGCACTTGGCGTGGTGCTTGCGGTGAATGGACACCCATTCCTTGGTGACCTGGCCCGTGCCCAGCCAGAGCCAGAAGCGGAAAAAGTGCGAGGGGATCGCGTGCAGGTCCATGGCGCGGTGCGCCTGATGGCGGTGCAGATAGATCGTGACGCTGGCGATGGTGATGTGGGTGGTCACCAGGGTGTACAACACAATTTGCCACCAGCTGGCGGCCAGCAAGCCATTAGCCAGCCAGTCGAGGGCGGCATCAAACAAAATCATAAAAATCCTTTAAAAATCTGCACCGGCAGGCCATCCAGGTTTGTCTCCAGGCGCCGCATCCAGACAAGCTCCTATTGTATGGTCAACCCCCCAAAATACCAAGTGGCCAGCGTGCCAGGCGAAGGGGCAAATCAGTGCGAAAAATCACGAACAAATATGTAACTTCAGCCTATTTGTCGTCTTTTGCTGGCAAAAATATCAGGACTTTTGCCATACTGCAGCGAAAAACCCGTCAGTCTGGTGCAAGTAGGGCCAGAGCCGAAGGTAGGGGCCGCGGCAGAGTCTTTCGGCATGCTCCACCCCCAGATGGGTCAACAAAGGCCCGGTTTCAAGGACGTTAAACCCTGTATTGGCCGCGCTGAAGGCTTCGGCAATCGCCTCGTTTTCTTCGCGCAAAACACTGCAGGTGGCATAAACCAGCCGGCCGCCGGGCTTTAAAAGCCGCGCGGCGCTCTGCAAAATCGCGGTTTGTTTGGCCTGGAGCTCTTCAATGGCCTTGGGGTTTTGCCGCCATTTGAGGTCGGGGTTGCGCCGCAAGGTGCCCAGGCCCGAGCACGGTGCATCCACCAGCACACGGTCTATCTTGCCGGCCAGGCGCTTGATGCGGTCGTCGCGCTCATGGGCGATGGCTACGGGGTGCACATTGGACAGGCCGCTGCGCGCCAGCCGGGGTTTGAGCGCATCCAGCCTGTGGCCGGAGGTATCAAAGGCATACAGCCGCCCGGTGTTGCGCATGGACGCGCCCAGGGCCAGCGTCTTGCCGCCGGCGCCGGCGCAGAAATCGACCACCATTTCGCCGCGCTTGGCATCCACCAGCAGGGCCAACAGCTGCGAACCCTCGTCCTGCACTTCGATGGCGCCGCGTGTGAAAGCGTCCAGCTTGGCCAATTGGGGCTTGCCGTCTATGCGCAGACCCCAAGGCGAATACGGCGTGGCGACGGTTTTGATCGCCGCCTTCGAGAGCTCCTTCTGGACGTCGACGCGCTTGTCTTTCAGCGTATTAACGCGCAAATCCAGCCCGGCCGGCGCATTGAGGCTCTCCACCAGCGGCCAGAAATCATCGCCCAGTTGCTCCTTGAGCGGCTCGACCAGCCACTGCGGCAGGTTGTGGCGGTGCAATTCCATCAAGTCGCCTGGCTTGACCTGGTCGCAACGGGCCAGCCAGTCTTTTTCCTGCTCGCTCAATGCACCGAGCAAAAAGTCGCGCTCCGCGGCAAAACCCAGGATCGCCAGGCGCCGCTCCAGCGGACCGCTGCCGTGCTGGGCCAGGTAGGTGTAGAGGTTTTTCTTGCGCAACACGCCGTAAATCGTTTCCGCCACGGTGGCGCGCTCGCGTGGGCCGAGCCGGTAGTCGCGAAAGTAGCGCGAGACCACCATGTCGGCGGGATGATCAAATTTGAGGACCTGCTTGAGAAGCTCGGAACAACTGTCGAGTAAGGCTTTGGGGTGCATGCCCCCATTGTCCCACCCTTGCCGCGCGGCTCGATCAGGCTCAGTCCATGGTGCGCAGGTAGACGGCCTCAAAGGCGTTGCGCTCGATGTCCTGCAGCGTGGGCGAATACCCGGCCCACAGGACCAGCACAGGCCCGGGCAGGTCCAGCGAGCGCTCCAGATCGCGGCACAGCGCGTAGCGCGACTCATCGTCCAACCCCGGCAATTCCAGGAACAGCAGGTAGCAGCGCCTGTGCGCGAACTCCTTGAGGTTTTTGCGCACCAGCCAGGCTCGCGCCGCCGGCTTGCAACGCGCGAGCTGCGCCTGCAATTCGCCCTGTTCGAAAGTGCTGAGGTCGTGGCGGGCAATGGCCTGAAAGAACGGCGTCTCCGTCAATTCCTCCCAGGCGCGCCCCTCGGCCTCTTCGGCCTGCTTGAGCCGCTCGCGCCACAAGGCCAGGGCCTTTTCGTCAAAGCTGCCGTCGGCCGCGGGTTGCTCCATCTCGGCCACAGCCATCCGGCAGGCCCACCAACGGTTGGCGGCGCTGTGCTCAAACAGCTGCCCCAGGCAATCCATGCGCAGCGCGCGTTCCGCAGCCGGCAGGCATTGCACCAGGCCACGCAGCGCTCCGGCATGGCCGGGTGTCATCTGCAGCGCGCGTTCGTAGCAGCCGCGCACATCAGCCCGCGCATCCAGGCGCCGCCGCAGGTTGCCCAGCTCAACCATTTCCTCGGCGTTGTTGCGCTTTTCGCTTGAAGCCAATGCATCGGCACGGGCCCGCACTCGCCCGAGATAAGCATGGTGTTGCTTCCAGTCGCTGGCGTTGTCCCTGCACCATTGCTTGTCGAAGTGCGCAATCCACTTCGCGCCGCCGTCGCCCAGCAACGCCAGTGCGGAGCGAGAAGAAGGAGACCAGGCCGGCAGGCCTTTGCCCGCCTTCAGCGCCTCCAGCCGGTCGCGCAGGCCCGGGTGGGTGTCGTCCACGTCGCTGATGCGGCGCAAGGCCTGGCGCAGTGATTCACGGGCGAAATCACCGGGCGGCGCCAGACCCAGCAAGGGCCGCATGGCCGCATAGGGCCCTACCGGCAGGGCCTGGGCCGCGGCGGCGCTCCAGTGCCCGGGCCAGAACTCCCTGGCGACCCAGTCGCCCTTCACGGCGAGCTCGGTCAGCGCCGCGGCGGCGACGTCCTTGCCCAGCAGCTTTCCGGAGATGCGGTCGGCCTCGTATTCATCCTGGCGCGCCAGCGCAAAAGTCTTGGCAGAGAAACGCGGAAAGTACCAGCGCAAAAAGGCCTGCGTGGCCGCCGCCACAGGGCCTTCGTCGTTACGCAGACCGTGGTTCAGCATGGCCCAGCTCAGGCGTGTGCGGTAAATCCAGGCGGCGAAACGGCCGTGGTCGCCGCGCAAATGGCCGTACTCATGGGCCAGCACGGCCAGGAAACGCGGGCGGTCCAGCGCCATCAGCAGCGGCAGGCCGATGTTGAGGTAATTGACGCCGCCGCCGAACAGGCCGAAACGCGGATGCTGCCGGATGCTGGCGTTGAAGTCGGCGTCCAGCCGCACACGGTGTATGGGCGGGCCCTTGATCTTCCTGCGGATGCGCTCCAGTGCCTCGAACAGGGCCGGCGCGTCGGCCGGCTGCAGCACCACGCCTTCCGGCTCGTCAAAACGGCACCACAGCGCCCGCAGGCTGGTCCAGAGCAAACCTCCGGCCGCGACGACGAGCGCGACATAAAAGCCCCTGATGCGCCCATGCATCATGGCGCTGGCAACCCAGGCCAGGATGCCGGCGGAAAGCAGCAGGCACCCCACGACCCAGGCATAACCAAGCGCCGCGAAAGCCGCCACGCTGCGGCGGTAGGCTGTGCTGTCGTCGGCGCTGGCATGCTCGCTCAGGCGCACCAAATGGATGAAATCTGCCCGGTCCATCGGCCCTCCCATTTTTTGTTGGCGACAATCTTACCCATGAACCAAGACCACGACCTGCCGCCCCTGGTAACAACTCCGCCCGGCCTGTACCGCCACTACAAAGGCCTGCTTTACGAGGTGGTCGGCACCGTGCGCCACAGTGAAAGCCTGGAGCCTATGACGCTGTACCGCGCGCTCTACGGCGAAAAAGGGCTATGGGTACGGCCAGCCGCCATGTTCAATGAAGAGGTCGTAATCGACGGGGTGAAGCAGCCGCGGTTTGCCCGGCAACCCGGCCCGGTGCCCGATTAAGCGCCGTCACCGATAATCGTGGGTTATGTCCGAATCCACCGAAATCGAAAAACAGGTCAAACGCCGCCGCACGTTTGCCATCATCTCCCACCCCGACGCGGGTAAAACCACGCTGACCGAAAAGCTGCTGCTGTTTTCGGGCGCGATCCAGATCGCCGGCAGCGTCAAGGCCCGCAAGGCCGCGCGCCACGCCACCTCCGACTGGATGGAGATCGAAAAGCAGCGCGGCATCTCGGTCGCCAGCTCGGTCATGCAGATGGAATACCGCGACTGCGTCATCAACCTGCTGGACACCCCCGGCCACCAGGACTTCTCGGAAGACACCTACCGCGTGCTGACCGCCGTGGACGCGGCGCTGATGGTGATTGACGCGGCCAACGGCGTCGAGCCGCAGACGCGCCGCCTGCTGCAGGTCTGCCGCGCGCGCAACACCCCCATCCTGACCTTCGTCAACAAGATGGACCGCGAGGTACAGGACCCGATGAGCGTGATGGACGAGATCGAGCGCGAACTCGGCATGACGGTCGTTCCCTTCACCTGGCCGGTCGGCATGGGCAAACTCTTTCACGGCGTCTACGACAGGCGCGAGGACCGCATGCGCGTCTTCAGCCCCGGCGAGGAAAAAGCCGGCGGCGACGACGAGATCCTGGCCGGGCTGGACAACGCCGAGGCCGCCCAACGCTTCGGCGCCGAATACACGCAGGCCCAGGGCGAGATCGAACTGGTGGCCGGCGCCACACCCGAGTTCGACCGTGCCGAATTCCTGGCCGGCAGGCAGACGCCCATGTTTTTCGGCTCGGCCATCAACAACTTCGGCGTGCAGGAAGTGCTGGACGCGCTGGTCGACCTGGCGCCCGCGCCGGCCGAACGTGAAGCCATCCAGCGCGTGGTGCACCCCGAGGAGAAGAAATTCTCCGGCGTGGTGTTCAAGATCCAGGCCAATATGGACCCGGCCCACCGCGACCGCATCGCCTTCCTGCGCGTGGCCAGCGGCGAGTTCACGCGCGGCATGCGCCTGAAAGTGGTGCGCAGCGGCAAGGAGTTGCGACCCAACACGGTGGTGAGCTTCATGAGCCAGCGCCGTGAACTGCTCGACACCGCCTTCGCCGGCGACATCATCGGCATCCCCAACCACGGCGTGCTGCAACTGGGCGACACGCTGACAGAAGGCGAAGCCCTGCAGTTCACCGGCCTGCCCTTCTTCGCGCCCGAAATGTTCCGCGCCGTCGAGGTGGCCGACCCGCTGCGCAGCAAACAGCTGCGCGCCGGCCTCACCCAGCTCGGCGAGGAAGGCGCGATCCAGGTGTTCCGCCCGATTGCCGGCTCCCTGCTGTTGCTGGGCGCGGTCGGCCAGCTGCAGTTTGAAGTGGTCGCTCACCGCCTGGAGCATGAATACGGCGTCAAGGCCCGCATCATGGGCAGCAATTTCAACCTGGCGCGCTGGGTCACCAGCGACGACGCCAACGAACTGAAAAAATTCATGGACGCCAATGCCCACCGCGTGGCACTGGACGCCGTCGATGCGCCCACCTTGCTGGTGGACCACAGCGCCACCCTGCGCGCCGTGGAGCAGCAATGGCCCAAGATCAAGTTCCACGCGTTGCGGGAGCATGCGGGGCTGGTGTTCCAGTCCAAGATGTAAGCGGCTTTCCCCTCGCCTGCCCCAGACGCAAAACGGGCGCCAGAAGCTATCCGGTGGATAGCGGCTGGCGCCCGTAGTCCTGTGCGCAGGCTTATTTGGCGTTCAGAAGCTCGCCGACTTCGAGCAATATCAATTCGTTGTCGTCGGCCTTATTCGGCTCGCGGCTGCTGGAGAACGGCAAGTTGTTGTCGTTGCCGACCACGATGTGGGTCGCATCCACCACATCCACGTTTTCAATCGTGAAGAAGGGGAACTTGAGCACGCCGTCGTTTAGCGGCTTGCGTGCCAGCTTGTGCGGATCGGCAATATTGAGCAGGTCGATATAGCCAACCTTGCGCACCGGCCCGCCCACATTGGCATCTGTCATTTCAATTTTGTAGACGCGCTTGAACTTGGCGATGTCATGGAAGCAATCGGCGCGTTTCTGGCCTTCGGGGCAGGCCTTGTCGGCCGTGCCTTCGCCGTTGTCGCGTTCGATGATCAGGCCCGTGGTGGCATCGATCATGTTGAAGTCGCCGATGGCATTGCCGTTGGCTTCCAGCGGGTACATCCATGAGCGGCCGCTCCACTTGCCGGCCTGCACGTCGAACTCCAGCACACGCAGGGCCTCCTTGCCGGCTACACGCTCATAGTCTTTGGCCTCGGCATTCCACACCGGGCCTTCGAGCAGCGCATAAAGCTTGCTGCCGTCTTTTGACGAAGCCATGCCTTCAAAGCCCTTGGAGCGCTTGACCTGGAAGTCGACCGTGCCGCCGGGTGCTCCGGGCGTGGTGACGGCCGGATGGTCGGGCGAGCGCACCACCTTGCCGTCCACCAGGGTCTCGAACACCGCGAGCACCTTGCCCTTGAGGTCGGCCTTGATCAGGAAGGGGCCGAACTCGTCGCCAATCCACAGCGCGCCACCGGCGAACTGGAAGCTCTCGGTGTCGAAGTCGCTGCCGGTCAGGTAGCGCTTTTTAGTGCCTTCATGGACGATGCGAAACGGTACTTTTTTGTCGGGGTCATGCAGGAAGATGGTTTCCAGCCGCTTCATGGTGCCGCCCTTGAAGTCCACCTTGTAGCGGTTCAGGTACAGCATGGCATCGGGCGAGTTCGCCTTGGCGCCAAAACCGTTGTCCGTGATGATCCAGAAGGTGCCGTCGGCCATCTTCTTGATGCCGGAATGGCCCTGCAGCGGCTGGCCCTTGAAAGGCAGGGACACGCCGGTAGGGCGGCCAGCCGACAGGCCCGGCACAGTGCCCAGCGCCTCGGTGCGCTGGCCGTTGGTGAACTTGCCGCTGACCTGCAGGTCCTGCGGCGCGTCCTTGGGCGCGGGGATGAAGGATTGGGCGGGCATCACCACATGGCCGGCCAACGTGGCCGGAAATGCCGCGGGCGACTGCGCCAGCGCGCACAAGGGAGAAGCCAGCAGCACCAGCATCAGGGAGGAAAGAAGGCCGGTCGGGCGCTTTGGCAAGGAACAGGCAGTGGCGCCAGAATCAGATAAGAACATGTGTCATCCATGGTTAAAGGAAGACGCATGGTCGCCAACCGGTGTGACGTCGCGATGACATGGGGGCTCGCCCCGTCCCCGGTAGCCGGGAAATTGCCCCTGCTTTGCCTTTGCCCTATTGCCGGATTTTTCCGTTTCCGCTGACGATGGTCATCTCCACGAAGCGCGAACCGGTGTGCATTCCTGGGCGAAACCCGACCACATACCCTCCCAGGTCAAAGTTTTCCATTCCATCCAGGGCGGAAGTAAAACCTTCACGGGTGACACGCGAGCCTTGTCGCCGGGCGGCTTCAACAATCACCTTTGCCGCGATGAAGCCCTCCATCATGGCGTAGCTGATCGGCACTTCCTGGGCTCCGGCCGCTGCAACGATGTCGTTGAACTCCTTGGAAAGCCGGTTGCTCATTTTGTAGGGGCTGGGCGTGACCTGGGCGATGGCGATGCCCTGCATCTGCTCTTCAGAAAGCCGCTTCGCCATGAGTTCAATGTCCGCGCCCGAATGCGCAAACAGTTGAGCCGTCCCTCCCGCCGAGCGGTATTTTTCAATGAAGCTGGCTGAGGCGCTTCCGCTTGCAATCATGATGATCGCCTGCGGTGAGGCGGCCAGCATGGCATCGGCGGCCGCACTCACGCGAGTGGTTCCAGCGTCATAGCCCGCCGTTTGCACGATCGTGGCCTTGGCATTCGCGGCTGCTTCCTTTGCCGCCGCGATGAGCGGCGCAGCGTTCGGGCCGCTCTCGTGGAACAGGCCAAGCCTGGTGATCCCCACTGTCGCCAGGTGCGCCGCGATTCTGGTAATTTCGTCTCGCAAGGTGGCACGAACGCCATAAAGTTGCGGGGCTTCCAGATTCAGTTCGGTCGCGCGGAAACCGACCAGTGCGATGCGCTCACGCTCCAATACGCCTGCACTGACCAGTTGGGCAATATTGCGGCTTCCAAAGTAGCCGGCAAGCACCACGGGCTTGTCCTCGGTCAGAAGCGCGCGCGTCTGGTTCAGCGTTTCGTCGGGTTGGCCTGCGTCGTCGCGGCGCGTCAGGATGAAGGTGTTTCCATTCACCCCGCCCGCCTTGTTCACGGCGTTGAAATGCAAGCGCATTCCAGCTGCATAGGCGCGCCCCTGGCTTGCCTCGGTACCGGTCAATGGCGCCACTTGCCCAATGACAAGCTGCGCGGCCAGTACCGACGACGTGATACCGCTTGCGATAACCAGGCCGGCCAGGCGGCCGATCCATTGATTTTTTCTCATCTTCGCCCTCATCCTCGTTCTTATCCTCGTTGTTATCCTCGGTCCTCAACGAAATCCAAATCGCCCGGACCGGCCATTGATTTTTCTTTGTTCACGCACCCGCACTGATGCGGTGTCCGGCGCCGCCTGCCGTCGTTGGCGAGCCGCCGGGGTGCGGCGGGGCCGAAACGATCGATGTCAGCGCCGGTTCGACGGCATGCAAGCGGTCCAGCGCGGGGCGCGGCCGTCGCAGCTCGTCGGATCCGGCAAAGGCCTGCTCCAGCGCCGCAGCCACGCCAAGCACATGGTGGTCCGCGCGGAAGTGGCCGACGATTTGCAGGCCGAAGGGCATGCCGGCGTAGTCGACTCCGCAAGGCAGGCTGAGCGCCGGCAAGGTGGCCAGCGTCACGACATAGGTCAGGGCGAGCCAGCGGTAGTAGTTGGCTTGCGGCTTGCCGGCGATGGTGTCGGCGTGCAGCGTCGTCCAGGGGAAGGGCGACAGCGGGGTGGTCGGCGCCAGGATCACGTCATAACCCGCCATCGTGGCATTGAAGCGGGCCAGGATGCGTGTCTGCTCGGCCTGGGCCCAGGCGCTGTCCAGCAGGCTCATGGCCGCGCCCATCTCATAGTTGGCGCGCGTATTGGGCCCCAGGCTGGCGGGGTCGCGTGCGTAGGCATCGCGTGTCGCAGCCACGAAGGCCTCCGCGCGCAGCACGTCAAAGCAGCGGTGCACCTCGCCCAGGTCGAACTCCACCTTTTCGCAACTGCGAAACAGGTGGGACATCGCACCGACCTTGCGGCGGAAGGTCTCCCGTATCAGGGGGTCAACATCGCAGGCGTTGAAGTCTTCGGTCCAGCCGACGCGCAAGGCCCCGAGGTCCAATTCAGGCGGATGCAGAAAACCGGCCGCATCCACCGGATAGCTGAGCGGGTCGCCCACGGCGGCGCCGGCCGAAGCGGCCAGTTGCTGGCAGGTGTCGGCGACGGTGCGGCCCATGGGGCCCACCACGGAGATCGGCGTCCAGCCCAGCGGCTTGCGCGAACTCGGCACCAGGCCCGGCGAGGGCCGAAAACCCACCACGCCGCACAGGGCCGCCGGAATGCGCAGCGACCCCCCGGTGTCGGAGCCGGTGCACACCGGAAGCATGTCGCAGGCCAGCGCCGCCGCCGAACCGCCCGACGATCCGCCGGCATTGAGCCGGGGGTCGAAGGGGTTGCCGGTGGCGCCCCAGACTGCGTTGCGGGTGTTCGCCCCCGCGCCCAGTTCGGGCACGTTGGTCTTGCCGACCACGATGGCGCCGGCCGCGCGCAGCCGCGCCACAAGCACATTGTCGGCCGCGGGCACATGGTCGCGGTACAGCGCCGAGCCCAGGGTAGTCAGCAGGCCTTCAGTGGCCTCCAGGTCTTTCACGCCCATGGGCAGGCCGTGCAGCAGGCCCAGCGGGCGGCCTTGCATCACCGCGCGCTCGGCATCCTTGGCCTCGGCGCGCGCGCGTTCGAAACAGGTGGCCGTCACGGCGTTCACGAATGGGTTCACCGCCTCGATGCGCGCGATGCAGGCTTCCAGCAGTTCGACGGGCGATACCTGCCTGGCCTCTATCAGGCGCCGCAGCTCCACCGCCGAGAGAGCTACCAGTTCCTTGCGGCTCGCCACCGTCAATCAATCCGGATGTTGGAACGCAAGGCAATCACGCGCATGCGGGGCAGCTCATTTTCGATGCGCGCAGAGACCGCGGCGGCGGGCTCCCAGGCGTACTCGAGTCCGTTCGCGATGAGTTTTTCGCGAAGCTCCGGGTCCTTCATCGTCTCGGCCAGCGCCTTCTGCAGCTTGGCCTTGACATCCGCCGGCACCCCCTTGGGCGTGGCAATGGCCAGCCAGGAGTCGGCCGAGAAACCTTTGAAGCCGCTCTCCGCCACGGTTGCCACTGTGGGCATTTGTGTCGCACGGCTCTCGCCGGTGACGGCGATGGCCTTGATCCTGGGTTTCGCCGCCTTCAGCTGCGGTAGCGCGGCCGCGACGGTGTCAATGGTGAAAGGGATTTGCCCGGCCATCAAGTCGTTCATCGCCGGCGCGCTGCCCTTGTAGGCGATGTGCTGCAGCTTGATGCCCGCGGTGCTCCACAGCATTTCGCCCGCGAAGTGCCCCGTGGTGCCGTTGCCGAACGAGCCATACATGTACTTGTCCGGCGCGCGCTGCACCGCCGCGATCAGCTGCTTCAGGTCGTTGATCGGGACATCAACGTTGGCCAGCAAAACAAGGGGAACGCGTGCCACCAGCCCGACTGGCTCGAAACTCTTGATCGGGTCGTAAGGCAGCTTGGGCATGAGGGCTGGGTTGACCGTGAAGGTCGACCCAGAGCTGATCAGCAGCGTATAGCCGTCCGGCGCGGCCTTGGCGACGAAGGCCGCACCGACGACGGTGCCGGCGCCCGGCCGGTTGTCGATGACCACCGGCTGCCCCAGGCGCTCGGCCAGTTTCTTGGCGACCAGCCGCCCGGCGATGTCGGTGGCGCCTCCCGGCGGAAACGGGATGACCAGTTGGACCGGCTTGGACGGATAGCCCTGCGCATGGACGCCGGTCCAGGGCGCCAGCAAGGCCAGCGCCATGGCCAGGAAGAAGCGCTTCTCATACCTTGGTTTCATCATCGTAGTTCCCTCTTTGTTGCAGCGCGAGCCGCGTTGATCAACCGTTGCGAAACAGGAAGCTGTAGGCATTGAGCGCCGGCACGCCGCCCAGGTGCGCGTACAGCACGCGCGAGCCGGCCGGAAACTCGCCGCGCCTGACCTTTTCAATCATTCCGTGCATGGACTTGCCCTCGTACACCGGGTCGGTCAGCATGCCCTCCTGCCGCGCGCACAGGCGGATCGCCTCCAGCGTGCCTTCGTTGGGCAGGCCGTACTCGGGGCCGCCGTAGCCGGTGTCCAGCACCACATCTTTCGCGGTAATCTCGCGATTGAGTTCCACCAGCTTGGCGGTGTTCTGCGCGATGCGCAAAATCTGCGCGTGGGTTTTCTCGGGCTTGGCCGACGCATCGATCCCGATCACGCGGTCGGCCCGGCCGTCGGCCGCAAAGCCCACCACCATGCCGGCCTGCGTGCTGCCGGTGACCGAGCAGACCACGATGTAGTCGAACTGGAAGCCGAGTTCGGCCTCCTGCGCGCGCACCTCTTCGGCAAAGCCGACAAAACCCAGGCCGCCGTACGGATGCTCCGAGCAGCCCGCCGGAATCGGAAAGGGCTTGCCGCCGGCCTTGCGCACGTCGTCCATGGCCTGTTCCCAGCTGGGGCGTATGCCGATGTCGAAGCCCGCGGCGTCCAGCCGCACGTCGGCGCCCATGATGCGCGACATCTCGATATTGCCCACACGGTCATACACCGCGTCGGAGTAGTTGACCCAGTTCTCCTGCACCAGCACGCACTTCATGCCCAGGTGCGCGGCCACCGCCGCCACCTGCCGCGTCTGGTTGGACTGGATGCCGCCTATGGACACCAGCGTGTCGCAGCCCTGGGCCAGGGCCTCGGGAATCAGGTATTCCATCTTGCGGGTCTTGTTGCCGCCGAAAGCCAGGCCGCTGTTGCAATCTTCGCGCTTGGCAAACAGCTCGACCTTGCCGCCCAGGTGAGCGCTCAGGCGTTTGAGCGGCTGGATCGGCGTGGGGCCGAAAGTGAGCGAATGCCTGGCGAATTTCTGGAGCTGGAGCGTGTGCTGAAGAGGATGCTTGAGCGAGGTAGACATAAGAGAAGAGGTCCTGGTTGGAGGTAAGCCTGAATCGGCGGTCAATCAAATCGTAGCCAGGCAACCTTGCAATGAGTTGCTTAAACGGATCGCCAAACAACCTGAAAAATCTTCCTTTGATAAATTCAATGAATTAATTCCAATAATTCGACTTTTCTTGCAATTTTTGTAAAATTCCCCCGTGGAACACACGCTTGACCGGATCGACCGCAAACTCCTGAAGCTGCTGCAGCAGGACGCCTCGCTGCCCAATATCGAGCTGGCCGAAAAGACCAGCCTCAGCCCCCCTGCCTGCTCGCGGCGCGTGGCCCGGCTGAGGGAAGCCGGCCTGATCCGCAAGACGGTGGCGCTGGTGAACCCGCGCGCCCTGGGCTACAACGGGCTGGTCATCATCGGCGTGGTGCTGGACCGCTCCACCACCGACTCTTTCGCGGCATTTGAGAAAGCCGCGGCCGGCCTCTCGGGTTGCCTGGAGGTGCAACTGGTGACCGGCGAGTTCGACTACTTCGTGAAGCTGCGCATCCAGAGCATCGACTCCTTCAACGAGCTGCATGCGGCGCAGCTGATAGGCCTGCCCGGCGTGCGGCAGATCCGCACCTTTGTCTGCCTCAAGGAGGTGTTTGAGACGACCGCGATTCCGGTTTAGACCGGGCTTTTGCAATAAGCTATGCGCATGTCACTCCAAGCTCGCCTGCGCGGTCTCTTCCTCACGCTGATGTGCGCCCTCTGCGGCATCGGCAATGCGCAGGTGTTCGATCGCCTGTATGAAAGCAGCGCGCAGATCACGCTGGCCCAGCCGCTGCAATGGATCGCGGTGCCCAGGGACTCCATTGCATCTCCCGACATCTTCACCACCGCTGAATTCGCGGCCCCCGCAAAGCGTTTCCAGCCCTACACCGACGACACCGTTCTTCCCACCTCGGACACGCAGGAAGTCTGGGCCAGCTTCGCCATGCCCACCACCGAAACCCTGCAGACCTGGTATATCCGGCTGCCGGCCCAGGCGGTCTACAAGGTAAGCCTTTACGCGCGCGACGCCCAAGGCGGCTGGCAGGTTCAAGCCGCAGGCGAAGCGATTGCCCCCGCCTACTGGGCCTTGCGCACCCGCGTCCCGAGCTTTGAGCTGCAATCGCACACCGACCAGCCGCAGGCCTACTACCTGCGCTTTGAGCACCGCCGCCCCATCACCGAGCGGCCCATGCTGCTCACGCCCACCGAATACATAGACGGCGCCTCGCGGGTCGGCGTGGTGATAGGCCTGATGTGGGGCATGTTCAGCGTGCTGGCCGTGCTGTGCCTGGCCGCCTTCAGCATGTCGCGCAGCAAGGTGTTCCTGTGGTTCGGCGCCGTCGTGGTCACGCTGATGTTCACGCAGCTGGTGCTGATCGGTTACGGCGGCTGGCGCATCTGGCCCTACAGCGTGCACCTCAACCAGGTCATGGGCTGGGTGTCGGCCACGGTGACCATGGCCGCGGCCGCCTGGTTCTGCGCCCAGGCCAGCTATGCCCGGGACGGCCACCCGCGTCTGTACAAGCTGCTGGCCGGCGTCACGGCGGGCAGCCTGCTCATGGCCTGCGTGATGATGGTCCGCCTGGATTTCGTGCCGCGCGACCTGCGCAACCTGTGGCTGGCGATGGCCACCGTGGCGATCCTGGCAAGCCTGGTCTGGATATCGCTGCGCGGCCAGGCCTGGAACCTCCTTTTGCTGCTGGGCGCCGCGCCCATAGGCGGGGCCGCGCTGGCACGGCTTTCCTACAACGCGGGCTGGGTGCTCAATGTGGAATCGGCGCAGGCAGCCGGCGTCTTGTCTGCCATGGTCGGCCTGCTCTGGATTTTCGGGGTGCTCGCCTGGCGCAGCCGGGCGGCGCTGTTTTCCAACCACCGGGGCGCCGCCCTGTCTACTTACGATGCGGCCAGCGGGCTGATGCTGCCGCGCATCATCGAGGCCAGGCTGCCGGCCATGCTGCTGCGCGGCCGCCGGCAGAAGCTGGCCTGCGGCGCGATGATGCTCCACTGGCTCAACCAGGCTCCCAGCCATGACGAGGCGGGCGACTTGAAGCGCGGCGCCGCGCTGTCGCGCATCGGGGAAATCTTGCGCGGTGCCGCGCGTGACGTGGACACCGTGGCACGCTGCGATGAAAACCATTTCATGATGCTCGTCGAAGGCCCGGTCAGCCGCGCCGTGCTTTCGGAGATGGCCACAAAGATCCTGGCGGACTGCATACGCGCTTCTGAAAAATTCGCTGACGGCGGCGCCTTCATCCTGCACATCGCCATCTGGCACGACACGCCCCGCGCACAAACCGCCGCGGAGGTAACCGACCTGCTCAAGATACGCCTGCACCACATGGCGGCGGGTACCAAACGGCCGGTGCAGTTTGTCGATTCGCCGCTCGAGCCCGGCAGCGCCGCGGGTGAAGAGGCCCACCGGCGCGAAGACCTGCTGGCCAAGATCAACGCGATTGAAACCTCGCACCCCTCACTGGGGTGAGCGCGGCACCCGTTGAACTTCAGCGCAGGGGCAGCGGCAGGGCCGTTTTGTATCGCACCTGTTTGAGCGCAAAGCTCGAGCGAATCTTCTCGATGCCCGAAATCGGCGAGAGCTGCTCAAGGATGAATTTTTCCAGCGCGCCAATGTCGGCCACCGCCACACGTATCAGGTAGTCGCTGTCGCCCGACATCAAATAGCACTCCATCACTTCGTCATGCTCGGCGATGCGCCGCTCGAAGTCGGCCAGCGACTCCTTGCTTTGCGTGCGCAGGCTGATGGAGATAAAAACATTGAGGCCCAGGCCCAGCGCCGCGGCATTGGCAATCGCCACATAACGGTCGATCACGCCGCCGGCCTCCAGTGCCTTGACGCGGGCCAGGCAGGGCGAAGGGCTCAGGTGCACACGCCGCGACAGCTCCACATTGGACAGCGAGCCGTCGCGCTGCAGTTCGTCGAGGATCTTTAAATCGAGAGCATCAAGCTGCATCATCTGTAAAAACTTATTTTCACGGCATTTTATGCCTCTTAACACCCATAAACCACGATATTGAGGCTACACCTTCCGTACAAACCTGCGTACAGTCATTTTTGCCATGAACCATTCCACCCCCCACCATTTGCTGGCGCCGGCCCATGTGGCCGCCGATACCGATCCGCAGGAAACCGCCGAATGGCGTGAAGCATTCGAAGCCTTGGCCCTGACCCACGGCCCGGCCCGCGCGCGCCACATGCTGAACGAATTGAGCCGCGTCGCGCGAAAGCAGCGCATAGGCTGGCAGCCCGAGCTGGCCACGCCTTATATGAACACCATAGGCGTGGACGAGCAGCCCGTGTTCCCCGGCGACCTCGCGATGGAAGAGCGCCTGGCCTCGCTGATGCGCTGGAACGCGCTGGCCATGGTGGTGCGCGCCAACCAGGCCGAAACCGGTGGCTCGGCCGAACTCGGCGGCCACATCGCCAGCTATGCCAGCGCGGCCGACCTGTTTGAGACCGGCTTCAACCACTTCTTTCACGCGCGCGAAGGGGTGGCTGAAGGCCAGCACCGCGGCGACCTGGTGTTCTTCCAGCCGCACAGCGCGCCCGGCGTGTATGCGCGCGCCTACCTCGAAGGCCGGCTCAGCGAAAAAGACCTGGGCTTTTACCGCCAGGAACTCAGCGCGCCTGGGCAGGGTGCGCAAGGCCTGTGCAGCTACCCGCATCCCTATTTGATGCCGGACTTCTGGCAGTTCCCGACCGGCTCCATGGGCATAGGCCCGATCAGCTCGATTTACCACGCGCGCTTTATGCGCTACCTCACGCACCGGCGCTTGCTCGATTGCACAGGACGCAAGGTCTGGGGCGTGTTCGGCGACGGCGAGATGGACGAGCCCGAATCCATGAGCGCGCTGACCCTGGCCGCGCGTGAAGGCCTGGACAACATGGTCTGGGTCGTCAACTGCAACCTGCAGCGCCTGGACGGCCCGGTGCGCGGCAACGGCCGCATCATCGATGAGCTCGAAAAACTGTTTGCCGGCGCCGGCTGGAACGTCATCAAGCTGGTCTGGGGCAGCGACTGGGACGGCCTGTTCGCGCGCGACCTCACCGGTGCGCTCACGCAGGCTTTCGCCCAGACGGTGGACGGCCAGATGCAGACCTTCGCCGCCAAGGACGGGCGCTTTAACCGCGACAACTTCTTCGGCCAGAATGCCGAACTCGCGCGCCTGGCCCAGGGCATGACGGACGAGCAGATAGACCGCCTCAAACGTGGCGGCCACGACCTGGTGAAAATCCACGCCGCTTACGCCGCGGCCGCGAATCACCAGGGCCAGCCGACGGTGATCCTGGCGCACACCAAGAAGGGCTATGGCATGGGCAGCGCCGGCCAGGGCCGCATGACCACCCATTCGCAGAAAAAATTCGACGGCGAGGACCTGGTCGAATTCCGCAACCGCTTCAACCTGCCGCTGTCCGACGAGCAGGCGAAAAACCTGGCCTTCTACAAGCCCACCGCCGACAGCGCCGAGATGCAATACATGCACGCCAGACGCGCGGCGCTGGGCGGCTATTTGCCGCGCCGCGAAACCGCGGCCGATATCGTGGACATCCCCGCCCTGCCCTCCTACGCGCAGTTCGCGCTGGCGGCGGACGGCAAGGACATGAGCACCACCATGGCTTTTGTGCGCATGTTGGGCGGTTTGCTCAAGGACACTGCGCTGGGCCCCAAGATCGTTCCCATCGTCGCCGACGAGGCGCGCACCTTCGGCATGGCCAACCTGTTCAAGCAGGTCGGCATTTATTCCAGCGTGGGCCAGCGCTACGCGCCCGAAGACATAGGTTCGGTGCTGAGCTACCGAGAGGCGCTGGACGGCCAGATTCTTGAAGAAGGCATCAGCGAAGCCGGCGCCCTGGCCAGCTGGACGGCCGCCGCCACCAGCTACAGCGTGCACGGCCTGGCCATGCTGCCCTTTTATATCTACTACTCGATGTTCGGCTTCCAGCGTGTGGGTGACCAGATCTGGGCCGCCGCCGACCAGCGCGCGCGCGGCTTTTTGCTGGGCGCGACTTCAGGCCGCACAACGCTGGGCGGCGAAGGCCTGCAGCACCAGGACGGAACCAGCCACCTGGTCGCCGCCACCATTCCCAACTGCAAGGCCTATGACCCGGCCTTCGCCTGCGAGCTCGCAGTCATCCTGGACCACGGCATGCGCGAGATGATGGTCGAGCAGAAAGACGTGTTCTATTACGTCACGCTGATGAACGAAAACTATGCCCAGCCAGACCTGCGGCCGGACGCGGAGGCCGACATCATTCGCGGCTGCTACCGCTTCGACAGCTTCGCACCCGAAGGCGGAAAGGCTGCCGGCGAAGTCACCCTCATGGGCTCAGGCGCCATCCTTACTGAAGTCATCAAGGCCGCGCGGCAACTCGCGCAGCAGGGCATCGCCGCCACGGTGTACAGCGTGACCAGCTGGAGCGAGCTCGCGCGCGATGGCGCTGCCTGCCAGCAAGCGGCGCTCAACGGTGAAGCGCACGCTGAAGCCTTCGTCGCGCAGCAGTTGAAGGCCAGCACCGGCCCCATCATTGCCGCCACCGACTATGTGCGCGCCGTGTCCGAAAGCATTCGCGCCTTCCTGCCCGAAGGCCGGCGCTACCTGACCCTGGGCACCGACGGCTTCGGCCGCAGCGACACGCGCGCCGCGCTGCGCGAGTTTTTCAGCGTCGATGCGCAAAGCATCGTGAAGGCCGCGCGGCACACGCTCAAGCCCGCTTAAGCGAGGTCTCGCAAGCCGGGCGGGATTTCTTCCGCCTGGCGCGGCAGGCACCACGCCGGCAAGGCGTTCCCTGGCCGCGCCCAAACATCCAGCCAGTCCTCGGACGGCACAGCCGCGCGCCACACGCGCATCGCTCCCACACGATCTTGGCACCGGCCGTGCGACTGACCCAGACACAGGCAGCACGCGTTCGACCGCGCGCGCAAACGCCGTTGTCATCGCCGCCTGGCGTGAATCAAGCCACGCCACAGCGAATCCTTCAGGCAGTCCAGGGAAAACACTGAGTTCATTAACACAAAGCCGAAGAAGAAAAAAGAATCAGATAAAGACTGTCCGCGTGAAGACTATCCCGCGGCGCCGCAGTGGAAGCGGTCAGTAAGCTTCGCAACATCCAAACCGCGAACCCCAGGCTGGTCACGCTCCCTTCCCGACAACCCCATGAATTGCACCCCTGCCGCGTCCTGCACGAAAGAGGGATCTCACAGCGCCACACTGCGCACGCCCCACGGCAAGGCCGATTCCCCGCAGGAAACCGGGCGGCTTGCAGCCCACATTCCTCAAATCACCCAGCCCCAGGGCGCCGCCGGCGCGTTCCGGGGCCTCGCAAGCTTCTCCGCATGATCACCAGCAGCATCAATGGCCACTCCCACAGCGCCGTCCATGAGCTGCAGTGCTCAGCGGCTGCGGCGGCCGTCCTGCTGGCGCCTCGCCGCTTGCCTGGCCGGGCCGAATCGGGCACGCGCACCGTATTCCAGACCCCTATCCATGGCCTGGCCGATTTCATGTATTCCTCCCGCCTCGTCATCCGCATGACGCTCTTCGCGCTGATGGGTTGCACCCTGCCTTGCGCTGCGGTCAATCTCGGCGACGCCACCCTGCTTTCCGGCCCCACCCAGCCGCTGCGGGTCGAGATTGAACTGGCATCGGAGATTCAACCCGGCTTGCAAGTGAAGCTGGGCTCAGAGCAGTCGTTCCGTGAGAACGGCGTCGCCCATCCGGCCTGGCTGGACCGCGCCCAGGTTTCCTTGCTGCCGGCGCAAGGCCTGCGCCGGCGCGCGGCACTGCTGCTGACGGCCTCGCAAGCGGCGCAGACACAACTGGTCGAACTGGTGCTGGAATTTACCTGGCCTACGGGCAGCACCCAACAGGTTTATGTGTTGCTGCTCGATGCTTCGGCCCGGCCCAAGGCAAACGGTGCTGCTACCGAGGCGGCAACTCCCACAATGGTGGCTCCGCTGGCGGACGAAATCGCCGCGGCTACGCCCAACAGCGTTGAACCCACCACGGCTGCCAATACGGCGCAGCCCCGCCTGACAGGAGGCATGACTTTCGAAACGGCGCTGCGCTTTCCCTTCAAGAACCGCGAACACGCCGGTGTGGTTTCGATGCAGCGAGCCGCATCGCCACCCTCCGGGACTAAGCAAGACCGTCTGCGGCTGGCTCAAGCCAAATCGGCCCAAGCCGACCGCATCGCACAAGAGCGCCGCGAGGCTGACCAGCAAACCCGCATGCAAGAGCTGGAGCGCAATGCGCGGCAGATGCGCGAGCTGGCCGCCGACGTCACAGCGGCCGCATCGCGAGTCCCTTTGCCGCAAGCTGCTGCATCATCTACCGCATCCGCACCATCCCCACTGGCCGTGGTGCCCGCAGCGGCGCCACCCGCCGCGAGTGCGCAGAAAACCCAGGCCCCCCGCCTTGCCGAACGCTCATCCATCTGGCTCTGGCTGATTGGGTTCCTCGCTGCACTGCTGCTCGCGGCAGGGGTCTCGCGTTTTTGGCGTACCCGGCGTCGCGTCCCCGAGGTCACGGACAGCGGCGGCGCGGGGCGTTCGGTCTTCGAGCTCAACCCTGCCGAGGCAGAGCAGGCCTACACCGCCCCTATGCGCCAGAGGCAAGTTCCAGTACAGGCAGTGACGTCCCGACTGGAAGACGCCCGGGCCCTTTTTGTCGTCGGTCATCTGGCCGATGCCCGGCAACTGTTGGACACCCTCCTCCAGCAGAATCCGCGCAGCCATGAAGCCTGGTTCCTCCTGGTGCGGGTGGTATGCGCCCAAGGCGACCGCACCGGCCTGGTGGATTACATGCCCGCGCTGCGCAAACTGACCGGCGAAACCGGGGAACTGTGGGACCGCGTCCTGGTTCTCGGCCAGCAACTGGATCCGGGCAACCCGCTTTACCAGCCAGCCGCAGCTCCGCCCCAGACGCAGGAGCTCCCCCTGGCGCCCGCAGCACAAGCCGTGGCGCCGGCCGTCCAAAAACCACCGCCTTCCTCCGCCAGCAGCGCCGTCGACGACGCACTGCGCATGGCCACGGCGTATGGAGCACGTCCCGTATGAACCGCGTCGCTTCATCCTTGCCCGCACCCGCTTGCAGCCGGCCCGGCCTCCAGCTGGGCTTCATCTTCCTTTTTTTGTTTTCCCGTCAGTCCTTCGTCATCGCAAACACATAGAGGAGCCAAGCATCATGAAACATCATTCAACTGCCCGCCGCCAAGGCGGTTTTACCCTCGTCGAAATCGCCATCGTGCTGATGATCATCGGCCTGCTGATAGGCGGCATCCTGCGCGGGCAGGAGCTGATCCAGTCGGCGCGTGTGCGCAACCTCATCGACCAGAAATCTGCGATCCAGACGGCTTACGTCGGCTTTCTGGATCGTTACCGCATGCTGCCGGGCGATTTGACGGTGGCTCAGGCGGCAGTCGTTGGGAACGGTGCGGTGGCCTCAACTGCTGGTGCCGGGGATGGGCAAATCGCCTGGGGTAGCGAGGGGATATTGTTTTTCCAGAACCTCACCGCAGCAGGCTTTCTTTCCTGCGGCGCTTGCATGACTGTGACGGCAAACGGCAACGCAATCATCAGCAACGGCCCCACCAATGTATACGGCGACTTCCTTGAGCTTGGCTGGCTTAACAGCACCACCACAGGCGTCGCTACTTCCTGGCTCGATACGACGACTCCCGGCATTAGCCGATTGGTGATGACCACGGGAGGAACCGTCCCCTCGCAGGTTCTGGCCGAAGTCGACCGCAAGGCTGACGACGGATTTCCTGGAGGCGGTCAACTTCGGTTTTTCCTGACGGGCACCCAGACATTGCCCCTCGCCACTTGCGCGCCTGTTCCTGTGGGCGGTACCGTCAACACCTGGGCCAATCCCAGCCAGGCCAACTGCATGGGAGCGTGGCTGCTTTAACCCATCCGCACAACTCCGCCATGGCACCTGTTCGCATACAAGTAACCAGTTTCACCGTCGCGCTGCTGGCCGGCTGCGCCGTGGCGCCGCCAGCCCCCAGCACGCAACACATAGGGATGGCCGAGCCGGTGAAGGTGTCTGCTGCCCCGGCGGCGCTGCGGCCGGTGCGGCTGCCGGCACTGCCGGCGACGCCCCAGCCGCAAACGCAGCAGGAGCTGTTCAGCGTGGTGGTCAACGAGGTACCCGTCAAAACGCTGCTTTTCGCGCTGGCGCGCGACAACCGGCTCAACGTGGACATCCATCCCTCCATCGCGGGCCAGGTCACCATCAATGCCACCGACCAGACCCTGCAGCAGCTGATGGATCGCATCGCGCAGCAGGCCGACCTGCGTTATGAAATGACGGGCAACACGGTGCGCCTGCAGCGCGACACACCCTACCTGGGCCACTACGCGGTGGATTACGTCAACCTGAAGCGGCAATCGTCCAGCCAGACCTCCGTGTCTTCGCAACTCGGCACCGGCAACACGGCGGGCTCTTCAAATGCAAGCATCAGCAACGCCGCCGACAACCAGTTCTGGGACACGCTGATCCACAACGCCTGCCTGATCGTGGGTGCGGCGAACCTCGAGTTCAAACAGAAAGACGACATCGCCCAGAAGCAGGAGCGCGAACGCGAACGTGACGACCGCCTGCGCATCGCGATGGAACTTTCCCGCGCCGCACCGAACAGTGCCACAGGCGCGGGTACTTCAACGCCTTTTATGACCAACGCCGGAACCCCCGACCTGCTGAAACAGGTATTGGCCACCCAGTCCAGTACAGACAAGGTCGAGTGCGGCAACGGTTCGACCGGTGCGTCGAATTCCTCTGCAAACGCCAGCACCGCCAACATCGTCGTGAACCGCGAGACCGGCCAGCTGTCGGTCTACACCACCTCCCGCGGCCATGACCAGTTCCGGCAGTTTCTCGACCGCATCAGCGCCAGCGCGCGGCGCCAAGTGCTGATCGAAGCCACGATTGTCGAGGTCACACTGTCCAATGCTTCCCAGCAGGGCGTCAACTGGCAAAAGGTGGTGCAAGGCGGTCTGTTGCGTGGTTTGAGCTTCCAGATGCTGCCTTCAGGCACGGGCGCGTTTTCCGGCACACAGGATGCTTCGCTGCTGCGCATGAGCTACACCAGCGGCAGCGGCGACTGGAGCGGCATCCTCTCACTGCTGGAATCTTTCGGCCAGACGCGGGTGCTATCCAGCCCCAAGATATCCGTGCTGAACAATCAGACGGCGGCTCTCAAGGTGGTGGACAACTATGTGTACGTCACCATCAGTTTTACGCCAGGCACACGCACCCTCAGTTCCGCCGGGCAACTGGTCCAGACCTCGCCCGACACCTACACCTCCAACGTGAACTCGGTGCCCGTAGGCTTTGTGATGACGGTGACGCCGCAAGTGGCCGAAAGCGGCGAAGTCACGCTCAACGTGCGTCCCACCATCAGCCGCGTGGTGCGCGAAATCGTCGATCCCAACCCCGCGCTGCTGGGCACCACCCCGCCCATCATCAACCGAATCCCCGTGGTGCAATCGCGTGAACTGGAGTCCGTGCTGCGCGTGCAAAGCGGCGAAATCGCCGTGCTGGGCGGCCTGATGCAGGACGCCAGCAACGACGGCGAAGACGCGGTGCCGGGTGTCAGCCGCATCCCAATTCTGGGCGAGGCTTTCAAGCAGAAACAGGCGACGCGCAGCAAAACCGAACTCGTGGTGTTTTTGCGGCCTGTGGTGGTGGGCGATGCCTCGCTGGCCGGCGACTACAAGGCCTTCACACCGCTGTTGCCCACTTCCAGCGCCTTCAAGGATGCGGCGCCGGAAGCCCTGGGCCGGAAACCTTTTGAAGCCCAGCCCTCACGCCAACCCTGACAGAAACCCATGCACCGCTCCTTTCGACTTTTTCCCTTGCTGCTGTGTACCGCCACCTTGGCCTGGAGCCAGGCCAAGCCGGGCGCCAACCCATCAGCCCAAACCGGGGCTGCGTCGCGGGAGCCGGACATCCGCATCACCCGCCGCAAGCCCGCGCCCACAGTGGACGCCGATGTCAAGCGCGGCTACGAGGCCCTGCAGGCGGGGCGTTACGGCGAGGCACGCAGTGCCTACGAACAGGCCTTGAAGCGCGACGGCACCTTGCGTGATGCGTTGATCGGCCTGGCCTGGTGTCTGGAAGGGCTGGAAGACCACCAGGCGGCCCAGGCCGCGCTGCGGCGCCTGCTCGAACTCTATCCACGCGATGCCGAGGCACTGGCCGCGCAATACCTGGTGGGCGGCGGCATTCCCGGCGATGCTGCCGCCCGCTTCAAGCAACTGGCCGAACGCAGCGAGCGCAACGCGCCCCTGCATTTCGCGCTGGGCGTGATTCACGCCGAACAAGGCCGCTGGGGCGAGGCGCGCCTGTCTTTCGAGCGCGCGGCGGCACTGGAGCCCGGCCAGCCCGACTATCTCTACAACTTCGCGCTGGCGCTGGACCGCCTGGGCCAGGGGCCCGAGGCCATGCGCCAGTACGTCAAGGCCCTGAACCTCTCCTACCGCCAGCCGGCCGCCTTCAACCAGGAAGCGGTACGCAACCGCCTGCGCGCGCTGGCCGCGCCGGCTTCCTGAGACAACGGTCACCGCACATGTCCATGGCACCCACGACCCATCCGCAAGACCAGGCGGTGACCCTGCGCAAGGCCGAACGCGAGCTGGCTGAAGCCCTGCTCCAGCAGCGGCGCATCACCTCCGCCCAACTGGCCATCGCGCTGGCCGAAAAGCGCCTGCGCGGCGGCAGCCTGCATGCGCAGCTGGCCGGTCTGGGTTTTGTGGGCGAGCTGGAACTGCGCGCCTTGCGTGCGCAATTGCACAAACTGCCTGAGGTCGACCTGGTGACCCATCGCACCGATCCAGCCCTGCTGCAGTTGCTGGCCGCGCCGCTGGCGCGCAAACACGGCGTCCTGCCCGTGGAAATGACGGCCCAGGGCGAACTGCTGCTGGCCATAGACGACACCGACGACCTGGTGGCACTCGACCAGATCAGCGCGCACCTGCGCGCCAAGGGCGTGCCCCGCGTCCGCCTGGCGCTGGCAGCACCGGGCGAACTGGTACGCGAGATCGATCGCGTCTACGGCGACAGGCCCAGCGTGGACGCCCTGCTCGCCGCCAGCGGCAAGGAGCCGCCCGTGGACAAACTGATCGAGGCCATCGTCCACAACGCTTTCAACAGCCTGGCGTCGGACATTCACTTCGAACCCGAGGAGCACCTGCTGCGCGTGCGCGTGCGCGTCGACGGCGTGCTCATGCAGGCGCACTTGCTGCATGCCTCGATGTGGCCCGCG
The DNA here is from genome assembly GCF_056402935.1 of Polaromonas sp. P3_B1. Classification (NCBI taxonomy): domain Bacteria; kingdom Pseudomonadati; phylum Pseudomonadota; class Betaproteobacteria; order Burkholderiales; family Comamonadaceae; genus Polaromonas; species Polaromonas sp. P3_B1. The sequence goes on along the minus strand of NZ_JBFUGK010000015.1, from coordinate 25,680 downwards.
CTGGCGGTCAAGCTCAAGGTCATGGCCGGCATGAACATCGCCGAAAGCCGCGCCGCGCAGGACGGACGGTTTTCCATGGAGGTAGGCGCAAGCCAGATCGATTTCCGCGCGGCCTGCCTGCCCACGGCCCACGGCGAAAACATCGTGCTGCGCCTTCTGGACCGGCAACGCAGCATCGTCCCGCTGGAGCGTTTGCAGCTCACGCAGACCACCATGGACAGGCTGCACGCGCTGATGAACCGGCCCGAGGGCATTGTGCTGGTCACCGGCCCCACCGGCAGCGGCAAAACCACCACGCTGTACTCCATGCTGGCCCAGATCAGCACGGAAGCGGTGAACGTCATGACGCTGGAAGACCCCATCGAGTACCCGCTGCCCCTGATTCGCCAGACCCAGGTGACCGAGAAAATCGGCTTTGCCGAAGGCGTGCGCGCCCTGATGCGGCAAGACCCGGACGTGATCCTGGTTGGCGAGATCCGTGATTCGGAAACCGCCGAAATGGCTTTTCGCGCCGCCATGACGGGCCACCAGGTGTTTGCAACCCTGCACACCAATTCCGCCCTGGGCGCGGTGCAGCGGCTGCGCGACATAGGGGTGTCGGCTGAAATTCTGGCGGGCAATATGGTCGGCGTGATAGGCCAGCGTCTGGCGCGCCGCCTGTGCCCGCATTGCAAGACGCGCCGCCCGCCAACCGCGCACGAAAAAATCCTGCTCGAATTGCCCGACGACGACCACCCGCTGCACCAGGCCGTGGGCTGCGTCCACTGCAGTCAGCGCGGCTTTCTGGGCCGGGTGTTGCTGATGGAAGTGCTGTGTTTCGACGAAACGCTGGATCACCTGGTGGCCAAGCACGCCAGCCACATCGAAATGGCGCGCCATGCCCGCGCGGAGGGCTTCACCTCGCTGCGCGACGATGCGATCCGCTACGTGCTGGCCGGCCACACCACGGTGGAAGAGGGCAGCCGCGTGGTCAATCTCGCGGCGCATTGACGGGCTGACCCACTCCGTAAAAGCTAGAGGACGAGCCGCCATGCCGCGATACAAATGGACCGCCCTTGCCGCCGACGGTACACGCGTCGGCGGCCAGGGTGTCGCGATGGACGCAGGCGCACTGGCCGCGCAGCTGGAGCAATCAGGCCTGCTACTGGTCAAGGCGCGCGCGCAGGGCGGCTCGCTACGCCTCATGCGCACGCGCATCCGGCTGCTGGACCTGGTCAACTTCAGCTTTCAGATGACGATGATGCTGCGCGCCGGCGTGCCGCTCATGGAAGCCCTGCGCGACATGGAGAACGCTGAAGCCAACCCGTCGCTGCGCCAGGTCATCGGCGGATTGGTGGACGGCCTGAGCTCGGGCAGGACGCTGTCGCAGGCCATGGCCGATCATCCACTGGCCTTCGACGAGGTGTATGTGAGCCTGGTGCGTGCCGGCGAGAGCAGCGGCCAGTTGCCCGAGGTGCTGGCCAAGCTCACCGAAACGCTCAAGTGGCAACATGAAATCGCCGCCCAGACGCGCAAGGCGCTGATCTACCCCTGCGCAGCGCTGGTGATCATCACCGGCGTCACCTTGTTCCTCATGAGCTACCTGGTACCGCAGGTGGCCAGCCTGCTCAAGGTCATGCGCATAGAGCTGCCCTGGCAGACGGTGCTGATGATCAAAATCTCGGAAGTCGTCGAAGCGCATGTGGGCAAGATCGTGATCGGCCTGCTTCTGCTGGTCGGGGCCTTGCCGACGCTCTCGCGCGTACCAGGGCCCCTGCGCGGGGTGGTTGACGGCCTCAAGCTCAAGCTGCCCGTCGTGGGGCCGGTGCTGCGCCAGATCGCGCTGGCGCGCTTTGCCTATGTGCTGGCGCTGCTGTACGCGGCCGGCATCACCGTGGTGGAGGCGCTCAAGGTCGTGGAGATCGCCGTCGGCAACCGCGCCGTGGCGCAGGCCGTGGCGGTGGCGCAGGGCAGCATCGTGCAGGGCCGGGGCCTGAGCGCCGCGTTTTCCGGCATGACCATGTTTCCGCCCATGGTGGTCAGCATGCTGCGCGTGGGCGAAGCCACCGGCTCGCTCGATGCGGCGCTCGAAAACGTCAGCTACTTCTACACCCGCCAGGCGCGCGAATCGGTGGAAAACCTGCAGGCCACGCTACAGCCCGTGCTGACGGTCGTGCTGGGCCTGATGCTGGGCGCCGTGATCTTCTGCACGCTCGGCCCCCTGTACGACTCGGTGATCACCAATGCGAAGTTCTGAGCTTGTCCACGCACCGCTGCGCGTGCTGCACCTGGAGGGCGAGCAGCCGCGCGTCTATGCCGCCGCCCGCCACGGCCTGGTTGAAGAATTTGGCCCGCAACAGTCGTGGGCGCAGCCGCAAGCGCTGGCCGATCATGCGCGGCGCGACCCGGCCTGCCGCTGGCTGGTGCTGGCCGACTATGCCGAAGAGGAATTCTGGGGCGACGTGATGCCCCCCTTGCGCGGCGCAGCGCGCAAGGCCTGGCTGACCCGCATGCAGCATCGCTTTGCAATGGAGTCGCCGTTTCGCTGGATCTCGCTGCAGGGCCGAAGCCGCTCCAGCCCCGGCAAACTGCGCGTGCTGGGCTACAGCCTGGGCAATGCCGAGCGCGTGATGCCCTGGCTGGAGGCCTTGGCGGGCGCCCATGCCCGGCTGGGTGGCGTCTATGCACCCATCCTGCTGGCCGCGCCGCTGCTGCGCCGGCTCAAGCTGCCCCAGCGCGGGCCGGTGGTGCTGGTCACCGCGCATCCCTCCGGGCTGCGGCAATGCGTGGTGATAGACGGCCGCCCCTGCTTCTCGCGCCTGGCACTGCGCGCCGACGCCGGCGGCGCGGGCTGGCCGGCCGCCGTGCGCGAGGAAACCGCACGCCTCAAGGACTACCTGGTCGAAAACGGCATCCTCGCGCGCGACAAGTCCCCGCTGCATGTCGTGGGCATTGGCCCCCAAGGCACCCGCGACCCGGCGGCGGCCGGCCTGGATGACGGGCAAAGCATTTACCACCTGCTGCAGGCCGATGCCGTCGCCCGGGCGCTCAAGCTGCCGCCATCCTCGGCCGCCTCGCCCGAGTTGTCCCAGCGCCTGTTCGTGCACGCGCTGGCCCGCGGTGGGCCCGCAGACCAGCTGGCGCCGCCGGCGCTGCTGCGCGATGACTGGGTGGTACGTATGGCGCGCAGGGTGCGCTGGGCGGGTTACGGCGTATGCGGCGCGGGCCTGCTTTATGCGGCGGGCTCGGCCGTGTCGCTGTGGCCGTTGGCCAGCAAGTTGAATGACGCGGCCGCGAGCACCCGGAAATTCGATCTCGACTACCAGCGCGAGGCGGCGACCTTTCCCGAATCCGCCCTCACGGCGGACGAACTGATCGCGCTGGAAAAAAAGGCCAAGGCCCTGGCGGACGCTCCAACCGGCCCGCGCGCACTGCTCGCCGCCGCGGGCGGCGTGCTCGAAAACCACCCCGAGTTGCAGTTGGACCAGTTGCGCTGGGAGCGCGAGGCCTCCACGCGCGCGAACGTCCCCACGCTGCACGTGCGAGGCGCCGTGCAGGGCCTGCAATCCGATGACCTGCGCGGCGCGCGCGATGCCATGGCGCGCTTCACCGCCAGCCTGGCGGCCGCCGGCCTGTCGGCGCAGGTGCTCAAGGTGCCGCTGGACCTGCAAAGCAGCACCAGCATCAACGGCTCGGGCCAGCAGGACAAAGCCGAACTCGGGTTCGAGGTCAAGGTATGGAACAAGTAGCCCGCCTCCAGGCCTGGCGCCCCGGCGCATGGCCCCCGCTTTTGCGGCGCGCCGTGCTGCAGGCCTGCGCGCTGGCCGCACTGGGCTTGCTGCTGGCCGGCGCCTTCCACTGGTGGCGCACCGACCTTGCCGGGCGGCTGGAGCGCCAGCTCAAGGCGGAACAAACCAGCCGCCAGCGTTTCTTCAACAGCGGGCGCGAAAGATCCAACATCGAGCGCCTGCTGCCGCTGCTGCAAAGCCTGCAGTCGCGAGGCCTCTACGGCGAGGAAAAGCGGCTCGAATGGATAGAGCGCCTGCGCGGCATGGAAAGGCGCTGGCCGGGCCTCAAGCTGCAATACACCATTGACGCGCAAGCCATTCAACCGGCCGCTAATGCGGGCGCGGGCAACACCGCCGGGCCTGCCTCCCTGCCCTTGCCCGGTGCGGCAGGCGATACGCGGCGCATCGAGATGTTCTACACGCGCATGCGACTGACCATGACCCTGGTGCACGAGGAAGACATGCTGCGCGTGCTGGACGACCTGGCGCAAGCGCAGCTAGGTCGCGTCAGCGTGGAACGCTGCGAGATGAGCCGCGCCAACGCCGCGGCCATCAGGGCGGAGTGCGCGCTGGTCTGGCACACGCTGCGCACCTACGAGCCGCCGGCACGCACGGCCGGAGGCCGGCCATGAAGTCGCTCGCCAAAGCCCTCTTGCTGGGCTGTTGTCTGTGGCCGCTGGCCTGCACCGCCGCACCGGACGGCTTGGGCAGGCTCTTCTACACGGCGGCCGAGCGCGCCGAAATGGAAGCCAGGCGCTTCGGCCAGCCCGCACCGCAGGAAGTGGCCGCGCGCGCCCTGGCCTCCACACTGCGCATAGACGGCATCGCGGTCCGCCCCCAAGGCAAAACCACCGTCTGGATCAACGGCGCCCCCTACCTGGAGCGCGACCTGCCCTACGGCATTCGCGTGCGCCGCGGTCCCGCTGGCCGCATCCTCGGCGTCGAGATGCTGCTGGAGGGCGGGGACATCGAGCGCGCCGCGATTGGTGAAACCCTGCTGCGGCCGCTGAGCAGCGCGGCCGCCGCGGCGTCGGCGCCGTCGGCGGGCAACGCGAAACCGGAGGCGAAGAAATGAAACCGCAACAAGGCTTTGTCGCGCTGCTGATGATGGTGCTGGTCGCGGTCGGCATCTTTGGCGCCATGGCCGCGTGGGTGGCCAGCGACCCGCCTCAGTCCAAACAATCGATCAACCAGCAGGTCTTGATGCAGGCGAAGGAGGCGCTGCTGGCGTATGTGGCGTCAAGCAGTGACGCCGGCAATGCGCTGATGCTAAAAACACGACTCCCGTGCCCAGACATGGACGGTGATGGTGCGGCCAATACGGCCCCTGACACCAGCAATTGCGGCGTGGCGCGGCAAACTGCGCTAGGGCTCTTGCCTTGGAAAACACTGGGTCTGCCGCCGCTGCGTGATGCCGATGGCGAGTGCCTTTGGTATGCGGTCAGCGGGGATTTCAAGGACGCCATGGATCCGGCGGTGATAGCCGCCGTCAACGCCGATACCGACGGGGTGATCACGGTGGCCAACGAAACCGGAAGCAGCCTGGCAACAAAGCTTGTCGCGGTGGTTTTTGCGCCGGGCGCGAAGCTGGGATCGCAAATCCGCACCGACCCCGCGATGTTCAGCACGGACAAGCCTTGCGCCACGCCAGGCGGCAGCGCGGTGATTGATGCTGCCGGCTATCTGGATTTCGGCAATCAACAGCCATCAACCGTCGCCGGCGCCCCCATCACTTTGACCCAATTGACGGGGACGGTCGACAAACAATCGCGGCTCAACGACCAGCTTGCCTGGATCACGGCGAACGACTACGCAACCGCCGCAACGCAGCGCAATGCCAAGGCACTTGAGAAGGCATTTTCATCCGCAGTCAGTGCTTCCGCGGCTGGCGGACGGTTGCCGTTTGCTTCGGACACGCCCGGTGGCTCCTGCAAGCAGGATTATTACAGCGGCTTCCTGCCGGTTAGTTGCTCGTACACCTATATCGACACGAATGGGATGCAGGTGACAAAAACATTCACGCTGGTCGATCCCGACAAGTGGTCCAACTTGACCTTCTACGCACTCTCGCCGGGCTGCAACTCCCCTGACTGCACTGCCGCATTGCGTTTGCCCGGCAATCGCACAGCCAAGGCCGTGCTGCTGATACGGGGCAGGCCGCAAGTGAACCAGACCTGTCCATTGGCCTCAGCCACAGAACCCATCACTGATCTCCACAAGTGGTTGCCTTGCATTGAGAACCAGGCCAATCGTGACGCGCTGTCAGACCCGGCTTCACAGGTCAGGACCTTTGTCACACCCGACAAATGGCCTGCTTCCAATGACATCTTGAAGGATTTCCCATGAGCCCCCTCCGGCGACACGGCAGCATGCGCCAGCGCGGCTTTACCCTGGTAGAACTGGCCTTGGTGGTCGGCATCGTGGCGATACTGCTCGCAGGCCTGCTGGTTCCCATAAGCCGCTCCATCGAGCAAAAAGCGGTGGCCAACACACAGGCATCCCTTGAAGCGGCCCAGCAGGCCCTGCTGGGATACGCGCTCAGCAACGGGCGCTTGCCATGCCCCGACACAGGTACTCAAGGACTGGCCTTGGCCGCCGACGCGAGCGGATGCGCCACCGCAAGCGTGGGCCGCTTGCCTTGGGCCACGCTGGGTGTCCAGGGCGTTGATGGTTGGGGCAACAGGCTGGACTATGCCGTCTACGCCCCCCTCGGCGCCGGTTTCTCCACCGTGACCACCAGCAACCTGGAAGTCTGGTGCACAAAAATGACGATAGCCGCGATTCCTGGAGGTATTCCAGCTTGCCTCATGGCAGGAGGTGCCGTGGTCAAACCCTCGACCGCAACAAGCTTTGTGGTCTATTCGCATGGCAAGAACGGCTTGGGCGCCATTCGGCCGGACGGAACACCCAGCAGCGCCATCCCCCCGAGCACCGCGGATGAAGTGCAGAACCAATCCGGTGCCGGAGGCATCTTCATCTCCCGATCCCAGACCGATGCCACCAGCACTGCCGGCGAATTCGACGACCTCATGGTCTGGATGCCTTCCACCCTCTTGACAGCCAAACTCTTCGCCGCCGGATTGTGGTCTCCCCCATGAAGACATCCAGACTCTCCGCGCTTTCTTGCCAACTCACCCCCCTCTCCGCCATCACCCGCCTCACCCTCATCGAAGCCTGGCGCGGCCGCAGCGCGCGCCTGCTGCTGCTCTTCCTCGCGGCCGTGTACGCACTCGGCACCTTCGCCGCCTCCATGGCAGTGACAGAGGGAGCGGAAACCCGTCTCGCACTCGCCGCGCACCTTTACCGCCTGGGCCTGGTGCTGGCGCTGGCGTTGATCGTAGTGTCCAGCACGGTGCGCGACATGGAGGGCGGCTTCTTCCAGGTGCTGCTCGCGTTTCCTTTGTCGCGCGCGCAGTTTGTGATGGGACGGCAGGCCGGCTACATGCTGCTGGCAGTGCTCGCGGCAGCGGGGGCCACGGGCGTGATGCTCAGCATCGCCGTGCCGGGTGGCCGCGTCGGTGTGCTCGCCTGGGGCGCCTCGCTGGCGCTGGAGCTATGCATTGTTGTGGCGGCCGCGCTGTTTTTTTCGCTGGGCTTGCGCCGCGTGCTACCGGCTTACGCGGCCTGCTGCACGTTTTACCTGTGGGCACGCCTGTTGGACGTGGCGCGCTTTATGTCGGCGCACCCGGTCGGCCAGGATGCCGGATCGTGGGACGTGGTGGCGGGCCGGGCCGTCTTCGACCTGCTGGGCTGGCTGCTGCCGCCGCTGGCCAGTTTCGCGCCCTCGCCCTGGGCCCTGGGCGGAACCGTGCAGGGTACATTGCTCGCGCTGCAGTTCGGCTGGGCGCTCTGGTATGCGGCGCTGTGCGCAGGCGCCTCCCTGATAGACCTGTACCGCCGTGAAGTTTGACTTACGCCGCAGCAGCACCGCACGCCGCGCGCCCGCGCGCGTAACGGCCGTGTTCGCGCTATTGCTGGCCGGCCAGGTAGGGCTGGCGCTCTGGCGGGGCGTGCCGCAAGCCGGTGCACAGCCGCTGGGGCGACCCCCAAGCATGGCCGCTTCGCGCCTTATGTCGCTCGACGACCCAGTGCCACTGGCCAAGATGCTGGACTTGTACCTGCAGGCCCATGACGTGCAGCCCGGCCTGAGCCTGCCCTGGCGCGAACTCGACTACGGCGACGTGGTCGCCTGGCTGGAACACATCCTGCAGCTAGACCCGCAGGGGCAATACCCGCTGCTGGCCGCCGCGCGGCTCTACACCCAGGTGCCCGATGCCCAGCGCCAGCGCCTCATGACCGATTTCGTCGCCCGGCAGTACCCGCAAGATCCTTTACACCGCTGGCGCTGGATGGCGCATGTGGCTTACGTGGCCAAGGTCCAGATGAAGGACCCGGAGCTGGCCGTGCGCTACGCCGCCGAACTGCGGCAGTACGCGGAAAACCTGCCGCAGGTGCCGGCTTGGGCACGGCAGATGGAAATCTTCCTGCGCATGGGCCAGAACGACCTGGACACCGCCAGGGCACTGCTGGGCGCGCTGCTGGCCAGCGGGCAGATTCACGACGACAACGAGCTGCGCTTTCTCACGCACACCCTCAAGGAGCTGGAGCAAAAATGAACGACGCCCCACACCCGGCGCTGCAGGCCAGTGAGGTCCACAAACACTACGGCACAACCAGGAAGGCGCGTGCGGCACTGGCCAACGTGTCGCTGCAAGTCCACCCCGGCGAATGCCTGGCCTTGCTGGGCATGAACGGTGCGGGCAAAACCACCTTGATCAAATGCCTGTTGGACCTGGCTGCGCCGACCTCGGGCACCCTGTCCCTCTTCGGCCAGAACCACAGCCGGCCGCTTTCACGTGAACAGCTCGCTTATGTGCCCGAACGTTTCTCGCCGCCGGGCTGGCTGCATGCGCGCGACTACTTCAGGCTCGCGGCGCGCCTGCACGGACTGACGTTTCCRCAGCCAGGACTTATTGGCATGCTGGCCGAACTGGACCTTGAGGAGAACATCCTGGACAGGCCGATGCGTGAATGCTCCAAAGGCATGGCGCAAAAAATCGGCCTGGCGGCGGCCTTCCTGGCACGGCGGCGCCTGCTGGTGCTGGACGAACCCATGAGCGGCCTGGACCCGCTCTCCCGCATACGCGTGCGTGAACAGCTGCGCCTGCAACGCGGCGCCGGCTGTGCGGTGCTGATGAGTACCCATTCGCTCGCGGACGTGCAAGACCTGGCCGACCGCGTCGCCATCCTGCATGCCGGCAGCCTGCGCTTTATCGGCACCATAGCCGAATGGCTGACGCAGCACGGCGCACATGATCTGGAAGAGGCCTATTTATCGGTGGTGCAAACAGCGCGGCAAAGCCCGGCCTGCGTCCCGTCAAGCTGATACCGGCCGGACGCAGCAAGGCCCGCGCACAGCGATGCCGCGCGCGGGCCCAAAGAGCTTGCCCTTTCCCGGATAATTACTTGGGCAGCAACACCTTGTCGACCACGTGGATCACACCATTGGATTGGTAGACGTCAGCGATGGTGACGGTCGCCACGCCGCCTTTTTCATCGGTCACCGTGACCTTGCCGCCGGCCGACTTGGCCACCAGCGTGCCGCCGGCGACCGTCTTGATCGAAGCCATGCCTTTGCCGTCGGCAATCATCTTGCTGATGGCGGCTGCATCCCATTTTCCGGGCACCACGTGGTAGGTCAGCACGCCGGTCAGCATGCCCTTGTTCTCGGGCTTGAGCAGGGTGTCCACCGTGCCGGCGGGCAGCATCGCGAAGGCAGCGTTGGTGGGCGCGAACACCGTGAACGGGCCCGGGCCCTTGAGCGTGTCGACCAGGCCCGCGGCCTTGACCGCCGCGACCAGCGTGGTGTGGTCCTTGGAGTTGACCGCGTTGTCGATGATGTCCTTGCTCGCCAGCATGGGCGCGCCGCCCACCATGACCTGCGCGAACGAGGGAAGGGCCGCAAACGACAGGGCCAGCGCGACGCCCAGGGAAGCGAGTTTGTGTTGAGTCTGCATGTGAAGTCCTTTGATGAAAGAGTTGAACCAAGAGCCGAAATCACCATGATTCAAGCGGCTGTGATGAATACGGGGCACGTGGCCCGCTGGATTCAAAACAGGTTTGGTTTCAACACTTTCAAGGCCACCGCGGCCACAAGAGGCCCGCAGGCTTCAGCAGCCGCGTTCGAAAAACCCGCGCACGGCTCGCGGAAAGATCAAATGCTCTTGCGTGAGCACACGCGCGGCCAGGGTCTCGGCTGTGTCGCCAGGCAGCACCGGCACCACGGCCTGCGCCAGGGTGGCGCCGTGATCCAGCTCCGCCGTCACCTGGTGCACCGTGGCGCCCGCCACCGTGCAGCCCGCGTCGATTGCGCGCTGGTGGGTGTTGAGGCCGGTGAAGGCCGGCAGCAGCGAGGGGTGGATGTTGATGAGCCGCCCCGCATAGTGCTGCACAAAGCCGGGCGTCAGGATGCGCATGAAGCCGGCCAGCACCACCAGCGCCGGCGCATGGGCGTCTATGCGCGCCATCAGTTCCGCATCAAAGGCCTCGCGCGACGCAAAATCCTTGTGCGGCACCACGGCGGTGGCGATGCCCAGGCTTTGGGCCAGCTCCAGCCCCGCGGCGTCGGCCCGGTTGCTGATGACGGCCGCCACCTGGGCGCCGAAAAGCCCGCGCCAGCCCTCTTTGTCCGCAGTCCGGGCGATGGCGGCCATGTTGGAGCCACTGCCGGAGATCAGGATGACAATGTTTTTGTTCGGTTTGTTCGCGCTGGCCATAGCCCTCTAGTTTAGAGGGCCAGAGCCGCCGGTCTGACCGTTCCAGGCCCCATGTCCCAACTGAGACATAAAATTGCGAACGACCGTGCTAAAAATAAGAAATTGGCCGCAGGCAACTGCGGAATCGCCGCCAACCGCCCCGGAGACATCCCGCCATGGATTTAGCTTTCACCCCTGAAGAACAGGCATTCCGCGAAGAGATTCGCGCCTGGGTCCGCGCCAACCTGCCGGCCGATATTTCACACAAGGTGCACAACGCCTTGCGGCTCACGCGTGACGATATGCAGCGCTGGGCCAAGATACTCGGCAAAAAAGGCTGGCTGGGCCACGGCTGGCCCAAGGAATTCGGCGGCCCAGGCTGGAACGCGGTGCAAAAGCACTTGTTTGAGGAAGAATGCGCCCTGGCCGGCGCGCCGCGCGTCGTGCCCTTCGGCCCGGTGATGGTGGCGCCCGTGATCATGGCCTTCGGCACCCCTGAACAGCAAAAGCGGTTCCTGCCCGGCATCGCCAGCGGCGAAGTCTGGTGGAGCCAGGGTTACAGCGAACCCGGTTCGGGCTCCGACCTTGCCTCGGTCAAATGCCGGGCCGAGCGCCAGGGCGACAAATACATCGTCAACGGCCAGAAGACCTGGACCACCCTGGGCCAGTACGGCGAGTGGATTTTCTGCCTGGTGCGCACCAGCACCGAAGGCAAGCCGCAGACCGGCATTTCCTTCTTGCTGGTCGACATGAAGTCGCCCGGCGTGACGGTGCGCCCCATCGTGCTGCTGGACGGCGAGGCCGAAGTCAATGAAGTCTGGTTCGACAACGTCGAAGTGCCGGCCGAAAACCTGATCGGCGAAGAAAACAAGGGCTGGACCTACGCCAAGCACCTGCTGAGCCATGAGCGCACCAACATCGCCGACGTGAACCGCGCCAAGCGCGAGCTCGAACGCCTCAAACGCATCGCCAAGGCCGAGGGCGTGTACGAAGACCAGCGTTTCCGCGACGAGATCGCCAAACTCGAAGTCGACGTCGTGGCACTCGAAATGCTGGTACTGCGTGTGCTCTCGGCCGAAAAATCGGGCAAAAACTCGCTGGACATCGCCGGCCTGCTCAAGATACGCGGCAGCGAGATCCAGCAGCGCTACAGCGAACTCATGATGCTGGCCGCCGGCCCCTTCAGCCTGCCCTTCATCGAAGAAGCCATGGAGGCCGGCTGGCAGGGCGACTTCCCCGGCGGCCTGGCCGGCGACGCGCCGCTGGCGTCCACCTATTTCAATCTGCGCAAGACCACGATTTACGGCGGCTCCAACGAAGTCCAACGAAACATCGTCTCGCAAGTCGTTCTCGGCTGATTCGGCCGTACTGAAGAACAGGAAACACATCATGGATTTCGATTTCACCGACGACCAGGAACAGCTGCGTGACGCCGTGCGCAAATGGGTGGACAAGGGCTACGGCTTCGAGCGCCGCCGCGGCATCGCCAAGGCCGGCGGCTTCTCGCGCGAGGCCTACGGCCAGATCGCCGAACTGGGCCTGACCGGCCTCTACATCCCCGAAGCCGACGGCGGCCTGGGCATGGGCCCCGTCGAGGGCATGGTGGTGATGGAGGAACTGGGCCGCGGCATTGTGCTCGAGCCTTTTGCCCAGGCCCTGATCGCCGGCGCGGTGCTTTCGAGCTATGCGCCGGCCGCCCTCAAGGCCGCCTGGCTGCCGAACATCGCTTCGGGCGAGACCCTGGTGGTGCTGGCCTACCAGGAACGCGCGGCGCGCTACGACTTTGAGAAATGTGAAGCTACAGCGACGGCGGCCGGCGACGCCTGGACGCTGGACGGCATCAAAAGCATAGTCCCCGCCGGCGACCAGGCCGAGGCTTTTATCGTGCCCGCGATGGCCAAGGGCAAGCTCGCGCTGTTCCTGGTTGAACGCACGGCAGCCGGTGTCACGACGCGCGGCTATGGCACCCAGGACGGCGGCCGCGCCGCCGAAGTGACCCTGAAAAACGCACCCGCCGCACTAATCACGCTGGACGGCCTCATGGCCCTGGCCCATGCCGTCGACATCGGCATCGCCGCCACCTGCGCCGAAGCCGTGGGCGTGATGGACAAGACCCTGGCCATCACCGTCGAGTACATGAACACCCGCAAGCAGTTCGGCGTGGCCATCAGCAGCTTCCAGGCCCTGCGCCACCGCGTGGCCGACATGAAGATGCAGTTGGAACTGGCCCGCTCCATGAGCTACTACGCCTCGCTCAAGCTCAATGCACCCGCCGATGAACGGGCCCGTGCACTGGCCCGCGCCAAGTACCAGCTCGGCGTGTCCATGCGTTTTGTCGGCCAGCAGGCCGTGCAGCTGCACGGCGGCATAGGCGTGACCGACGAATACATCGTGAGCCACTACTTCAAGAAGCTGACCCAGCTGGAAATGACGTTTGGCGATACGCTGCACCACCTGGGCGAGGTGTCCAGCCGCATGCAGGAGACGGCTGGGGTATTTGCCTGAGATTGCCGTCTACGGTCTGGGTAATAGAGATGGCGGCTGTTCGCAACTGGAGCCGATGGCTATCCAGATCGAACGACATCGCGCGCTCTTACGTTTGACATGAGGGGCTTGACCCGGCTTGCCGAGAGCAAGTCTTCTCGATGGAAGGGTTAGGCGCTTCTGCCGGGGCAATGGCCGGTTTTATATCGACTTCCATTCTTCTACGACCACTTGATAATCGTCTTCGTACAAGATCTTTCCAGGATTTTTGGAGCGAAGCATGCGAACGGGTGCGCCGTGCTGTGCCAGCAGGTCTGCGAGGATGCGCATCTTCTTGATTGACTCTAGCGCAGAGTGTTTGAACCAAGTTACTGCATCTCGGGACCAGCCACTCGTCGCAAACGGCGGGCAGGGCAAATATGAGTTAAGCCAGGCGTAGGTCTCTTCAAGAAGCTCCTCTTCGTATACCGAAAGATCGCCCCTGTCCCGAAGTAGACGTGCTTCAGTGACTATGCCGGTGAGGAGTTTATGGTGCTCATCTTCACCTCCGACCACGAACCGAATGAACATTTGAAACGCCTGATGTTGGAATTCAGCGGACGGTGCCACCGGTCCGCTGCAATGACAGGTTCAGGCCGCTGTTGTCGCATAGACAACTCGCCTGAGCATTGAACGATAGCGCCAGGAAAAAACCAAGGCCATCGGGTAGCCAAGGACGCGTAGCGGGTTAAGAAAGTGAAGCCAGTATGGCTTTGCATACCAGTGAGCCATGCGCCTTTGAAGGTACTCTTCGCTGTAGCCCCAATCGGGCATGAGCATCCACAACATAAGCGGAAAAATCAAAAACGAATCGACAGCAAACGAGGCGCAGACATCCCCGAAGAAATGACGATCAACCTCCGGGAGATCTTTGGCGCCTATTTCGCCTTTCACCACCAAAGACCTGCACTCGTCGTCTTCAATTCCGATCTCGGACCAAGCATAGGAGAAGATTTCCCAAACCCGATATCGTTCCATCTCGTGCGCCTAACTTTTCGATGTATCCGGCAAGACGCGACCTGGGTCAGCCCGCACGATCCAAGACGAATTTGCAGATCGCAAGCAGCCAGCCAAGAAGCAGGAGCAAGGTGGCAAAGACGCCCCACCTCGCCACCGCGTCCTCCCATCGAACATTGGGACGGCCGCGCTTGAGCAGATTGACCAGGGCTTGGCCGCCATTGAGCGGCCCGAATGGAAGCAGATTGAAGGCCGCCAGCTTGACAGCGACCAAACCAAAAACCGGAAAAAAGCCGTGCTGGCTGGCGAAGGCCTGGAATGAAGCCAGGTATTTCTGTGCTTCGTCAAAAGGAGAAAAAGCACCGAGAAACACCTGGGCGAACCCGCGAACAAAGCCTTGCCACCCCTCATTCCCAAGAATCGCAATTCCCGCGGCCGCCAACGTCATTGCGCCACCAAGCGGCAGCAATACCTGCTTCCAGGCGGGCTGGTGGTTGAATGCGTCGCTCCACTCAGCGGGCTCGAGCAACTCTTCGCGGGAGTCTTTCAACCTCACAAAGCCGGACAGCGGCAGGGCCCGGATCCGCAGTTTTCCAATCGTGACGAGTGTCGGCCCGACACCGTAGGACACGCTGCGAATACAAATTCCCATGCTGCGGGCACACAGCGCCATGGAGCCAATGTGAATCGCGAGCGCCAGCGCGGCTGCCACAGCGATTGCCAGTGCCACCGTCATGGTGGAGGCGACAATGCAAACAGCCCAAGAAGCCACGCCAGACCCGAAATTGCAAGTCTGAACCGATTCAGTTTGCTCCACCGGAGGGCTTGCGCGCAGGCAGCTTCGGACGGCGGCTCTTCTGCCTTCATAAGGCGGATGGCTACAGGGATGAAGTAGCCGAATGTCCCGATTCGCTCCACAAGTGTGAGAAGCGCAGAGCCCAGCCACCAGGCCTGCGATGGCCCTTGGGCTTGCCAGGCCGCAAAGACGCTTGCCAGCGTCAGCAAGGTCAAAGGGCCTGTGGTAACGAAGCCCCAGAATCGCCGGCCTGTGTCGTCCGTGCGCATTGCATTGCCATTCAAGTAAGGCGCGCCAGTCCCGGCCCGGCCCATCCACCGCGGCACGACGATGCGTTGCTCATACAGACCAGCGCCCAGCGCAATGCCTTGGGCAACGACAAAAAGCAACAGGAGAAGCCAGTTGATGTGGGGAGACATGGACGGTCAGAGCTTTGAACTTTGGCACTTAACGTCAAAATGACCCAGACCACTGCCCTTGCGGCGGAGTCGCCTCCCGCAGGCATGGGTCCGCGATTGACAGACTAGGCCGCAAGCGAGCCACGTTGCGCTCCTCTGATTTTTTCGTACACCGACTTCGCATTCGGCACGAACTCAAACCTCGGCGACTGCTGCTGCGCGCCCGGCCAGCTCGAGTTTCCGAAAAATGACGGGATCGGATGCTGAGGTCCGAATGTAATCTCACCTTCGCCATTGCGGCTCTCATTCATCGACACGTCAGTCAGGGTGCTCAGGTTCAGAGACTTTACTTTTCGGGAGAACACGCCCGAGACGATCAGAACACGTTCGGATGTAAGCGCATAGAACGTACGGGCACGCTGCCGCGCATCGAAGAAGAAGCGGCCGATAACCATGTACAGGCCAACCAACACGAAGGGAATCCCCCACAGAACGAAGAACGCAGGGGCGTTGGAAGTCGCAACCCCATACTCCCAGAAAAGTGCAAAACCACACCAAAGCAGACTAAATGGAATCGCGAAAGCGTCGGATCCCCGGAACGCAATTCCCTGGCGAGGGCTGCCCGACCAAATAACTTGTTCGCCAGGTGCGAGTTCGCGATGGATTTCTTCTGATACTTCGTGCATAAGTTTTTGAATTTGTGGCTTAACGCAGTAGTGACCGGCCCAACAACACTAGCGGCGAAACCGCCTGCTGCCGTTGTGGATCCGCGTCGATTGAAAAGCCATCTCGCAGGCGCAGCCAAAGGTCGCCTCTACGAACATTGGCACACCAGTAGATACTCACCATGGGCATTCATCGATCGCGAATGATCGCGCACGAGTTGTGCCGTACGACTTGCGCACTGGGCACGACATGCGCCCATCGTACCGGGCGACGGCGGGAGGAGGACGGCGGCGATCCAGGAGATAACGCACACGAGAACTATTGCCCCCGTAGCCGCAGCCCAAGCTGGGACTCGCTTCCAAGACCGCCGCAGAACAACGCCAATCTTCATGAGCACCTGCCACCCTCGCTCCGCCGCAACCCCTCACGCGTGCAGGCGTGAGGTTTTGGGAATGTGCGCCATCAAAAACTCCATCTGGTCCGCCAGGATGCGGCGGTTGCGCAGGATGAAGTCTTCCCAGAGGCTGGGTACATAGGGCGTGTAGAGCAGCGGCATGTGGGCTTGCTCGGGCGTGCGGCTGCTTTTGCGGTGGTTGCAGGCGCGGCAGGCTGTCACCACGTTCATCCAGGTGTCTATGCCGTTTTGGGCGAAGGGGATGATGTGTTCGCGCGTCAGGTCTTCTTCGTGGAAATGCCCGCCGCAGTAGGCGCACACATTGCGGTCGCGGGCAAACAGCTTGCCGTTGGTCAGGCCCGGCTTGAGGTCAAAGGGGTTGATGTTGGGCACACCCTTGGTGCCGATGATGCTGTTGACCGTGATGATGGACTGCTGGCCCGTGATCGCGTTGTGGCCGCCGTGGAAGGTCACCACCCGCGCGCCCATCTCCCAGCGCACCTCGTCGGCCGCGTAATGCAACACGGCTTGTTCAAGGCTGATCCAGGATTGCGGCAATCCCTGGGCTGAGAGCTTCAAGACCTTCAAAACGAACCTCCATCATGGTGGATGCCGCGGGGAACGCGGCGTTCGGCTGACTGAACGGACTGACTGTGTATCAATATACAGTGAAATCATGAAAACCGCCCCCAAATTCCCCCATTAACCACGTTCAAGCCCCGTTCAACCGGGCTCCAGCGCTACAAAAACGATAATTGCCCCCATGAAAGTTTTCCGTGGCTACCACCATCCCCAGCTGGCCGAACACTGCGCGTTGACCATAGGCAACTTCGACGGCGTGCACCGCGGCCACCAGGCCATGCTGGCGCTGCTGAAAAACGAGGCCCAGCACCGCGGGGTGCCCAGCTGCGTGATGAGCTTTGAACCGCACCCGCGCGACTATTTCGCGGCCGTGGCGCGCAAGCCCGAGCTGGCGCCGGCCCGCATCGCCACCCTGCGCGACAAGCTCACCGAGCTCGCCCGCTGCGGCATAGACCAGTGCGTGGTGCTGCCCTTCAACGCCGCGCTGGCCTCCCAGCCGGCCGAAGCCTTTATCCAGGACGTGCTGGTGCGCGGCCTGGGGGTGAAATACGTGCTGGTAGGCGACGACTTCCGCTTCGGCGCCAAGCGGGTGGGCGACTACGCCATGCTGGACGCCGCCGGCGAGCGCCTGGGTGTTGACGTGGCCCGCATGAACAGCTACGAGGTGCACGGCACCCGGGTCTCCAGCTCGGCCGTGCGCGAGGCCCTGGCCCAGGGCCGCATGGACCGCGTCGCCGGCCTGCTGGGCCGGCCCTACAGCGTGTCGGGCCATGTGGTGCACGGCCGAAAACTGGGGCGCGACCTTGGTTTTCGCACCCTCAACCTGCGCTTTTCCCACTGGAAACCGGCCGCCGGCGGGATTTTCGCGGTGCAGGTGCACGGCCTGGCCGAAAAGCCGATTCCCGGCGTGGCCAACCTGGGCATACGGCCCTCGCTGGACCCTAGCGACGCCAACGGCGGGCGGGTGCTGCTGGAGACCCATTGCCTCGAATGGCCCGCCGGCCTTGGCCCCGAGGGGGCATACGGTAAAATCATCCGTGTGGAACTGCTGCACAAACTGCACGACGAACTGAAATACGACAGCCTGGAGAGCCTGAAAACAGGCATCGCCAAGGACTGCGACGAGGCGCGGGCGTTTTTTGCCCAGGCGCCCCAGTCGTTTTCAGCCGCCATGCACACGGAAACCAGCCGCCAGACCACGCGCGACCGAATTTAGACGATCTCGTCGCCTCTGGCCCCGCCCTGTCCTCACGGCGGATGGCTTTCCTCCCCACCGTATGGCCGGCGCCCCCGCTTTCCCGGGTCGCCCTAACAAAAAGCATTCCAAGAGCATCCCATGTCCGAGACCAAAACCGATTACCGCAGCACCCTGAACCTGCCAGACACCCCGTTCCCCATGCGCGGCGACCTGCCCAAGCGCGAAGCCGGCTGGGCCAAGGAGTGGGACGAAAAAGGCATTTACAAAAAGCTGCGCGATGTGCGCGCCGGCAAGCCCAAATTCGTGCTGCACGACGGCCCGCCGTACGCCAACGGCAAGATCCACATCGGCCACGCCGTCAACAAGGTCCTCAAAGACATGATCGTCAAGGCGCGCCAGCTCAAGGGCCTGGACGCCATCTACGTGCCCGGCTGGGACTGCCACGGCCTGCCGATCGAAAACGCGATCGAAAAACTCCATGGCCGCAACCTGCCACGAGATGAAGTGCAGGCCAAAAGCCGAGCCTTCGCCACTGAGCAGATCGAGGGCCAGCGGGCCGACTTCAAGCGTCTGGGCGTGCTCGGCGAATGGGACAACCCCTACCGCACCATGGACTTCGCCAACGAGGCCAATGAAATCCGCGCGCTCAAACGCATCATGGAGCGCGGTTTCGTCTACCGGGGCCTGAAGCCCGTGTACTGGTGTTTTGACTGCGGCTCGTCTCTCGCCGAGTTTGAAATCGAATACGCCGACAAAAAATCGAGCACGCTGGACGTCGGTTTCAAATGCGCCGAACCGCAAAAGCTGGCGCTGGCTTTCGGCCAGGCCGCTTTAGCCAAGGATGCCTTCGCGGTCATCTGGACCACCACCGCCTGGACCATCCCCGCCAACCAGGCGCTGAACCTGAACCCCGAGCTCGAATATTCGCTGGTCGATACCGAGCGCGGGCTGCTGGTGCTGGCCTCGGTGCTGGTCGAGAAATGCCTGGAGCGATTCAAGCTTGAAGGGCGTGTCATTGGCGTCACCAAGGGTGCGAACCTCGAAAAGATCAACTTCCAGCATCCGTTCTACGACGTCGATCCGGGCTACCACCGCTTCAGCCCTGTCTTCCTGGCCGACTACGCCACCGCCGACGACGGCACGGGTATCGTGCACTCCTCGCCCGCCTACGGCGTGGAAGACTTTAACTCCTGCGTCTCCAACGGCATCGCCTATGAGGACATCCTCAACCCGGTGCAGGGCAACGGCCGCTATGTGGATGATCTGCCGCTGTTCGGCGGCCTCAACATCTGGAAGGCCGCGCCGCTGGTCATCGAAAAGCTGCGCGAACACGGCCGCCTTTTTGCCACGCAAGACATCGTGCACAGCTACCCGCACTGCTGGCGCCACAAGACGCCGGTGATCTACCGCGCCGCGGCCCAGTGGTTTGTGCGCATGGACGAAGGCGAAGGCGTGTTCACCAAGGACAAGGCGCCGCAAACCCTGCGCAAGCTGGCCCTGGCCGCCATCGAGGAAACCAGCTTCTACCCCGAAAACGGCAAGGCCCGGTTGCGCGACATGATCGCCGGGCGGCCCGACTGGTGCATCAGCCGCCAGCGCAACTGGGGCGTGCCCCTGCCCTTCTTTATCCACACCGCCACCGGCGAGCTGCACCCGCGCACCATGGAAATCATGGAGCAGGCCGCCAGCATGGTGGAGGCCGGCGGCATCGAAGCATGGAGCAAGGCCACGGCCGAATCCATCATCGGTGCGGACGCCCCTGACTACATCAAGAGCACCGACATCCTCGACGTGTGGTTCGACTCCGGTACCACGCACGACCACGTGCTGCGCCACAGCCACGCGGCGCAGTCGACCTGGCCGGCCGACCTCTACCTCGAAGGCCACGACCAGCACCGCGGCTGGTTTCATTCCTCGCTGCTCACCGCCTGCGCGATGTACGACCACGCGCCCTACAAGGGCCTGCTCACGCACGGCTTCACCGTGGACGGCAAGGGCCGCAAGATGAGCAAGAGCGAAGGCAACGTCGTGGTGCCGCAGGAAGTCAGCGACAAGCTGGGCGCCGAAATCATCCGCCTCTGGTGCGCCTCGACCGACTATTCGGGCGACCTGGGCATCGACGACAAGATCCTGGCCCGCGTGGTCGACGCCTACCGCCGTATCCGCAACACGCTGCGCTTCCTGATGGCCAACGTCAGCGACTTCGACCCGGCCAAGGACGCCGTGCCGTTTGAGCAGATGCTGGAAATCGACCGCTACGCGCTGAGCCGCGCGTCGCAGCTGCAGGCCGACATCCTGGCGCACTACGAGGTGTATGAATTCCACCCGGTGGTCTCCAAGCTGCAGATCTATTGCAGCGAAGACCTGGGCTCTTTCTACCTCGACATCCTGAAAGACCGGCTCTACACCACTGGCCCCAAATCGCTGGCCCGCCGCAGCGCGCAGACCGCGCTGTGGCAGATCACGCATGCCATGCTGCGCTGGATGGCGCCCTTCCTGAGCTTCACGGCGGAAGAGGCCTGGAAGGTGTTCGGCTCGTCCGAGTCCATCTTCATGGAAACGTACTCCGAGTTCCCCGCGCCCGACGCAGCGCTGCTGGCCAAGTGGTCGCGCATCCGCGAGCTGCGCGACACCGTCAACAAGGACATCGAAACCCTGCGCGCCGAGGGCAAGGTCGGTTCGTCGCTGCAGGCCAATGTGATGCTGGAAGTGCCCGCCGAAGACCATGCACTGCTGGCCGGCCTCGGTGAGGATCTGAAATTCGTCTTCATCACCTCCGCCATTGAAGTGGCCGCCGCGAGCGCTGTTGCCACCAAGGTGACCCCCAGCACCGACGCCAAATGCGAACGCTGCTGGCACTACCGCGCCGACGTGGGCCATGACCCGGCCCACCCGACGATCTGCGGCCGCTGCACCAGCAACCTGTTCGGCGCTGGTGAAGACCGGAAATACGCGTAATGGCAAAAACCACCTTCACGCGCTCCCCAAGCTCCCTGCTGCCCTGGCTGGGCCTGGCGCTGATCATCCTGATCGCCGACCAGTTCACCAAGGTGCTGATCCTGGGTTATTACCGCCTGGGCGACTCCACCTACGTGACCAGCTTCTTTAATGTGGTGCGGGTGCACAACACCGGCGCGGCCTTTTCCTTTCTGGCGGAAGCCTCGGGCTGGCAGCGCTGGTTCTTCACCGCCATCGGCGTGGCAGCCGCGCTGTTCATCCTGTGGATGCTGCGCTCGCATGCGGGGCAAAAGCTGTTCTGCTTCGCGCTGGCCTGCATCCTGGGCGGCGCCCTGGGCAACGTGATTGACCGCGCGATGCACGGCTATGTCGTGGACTTCCTGCAGTTCCACTGGGCCGGCTGGTACTTCCCGTCCTTCAACATTGCCGACAGCGCCATCACCGTGGGCGCGGTCTGCCTGATCCTGGACGAGCTGTTGCGGGTGCGCAAAGCCAGTTAGGGTGCGGGGCTTCCCGATTCCGGGAAAACAGCGATTTGGGGTGCAAAATCAGGTTCTGGCCGCGCCGCGGCCGCCTGACAAACAACAACGCACCGCCCAACCCGTTTTTTGCCACCCTTGATGCCCCCAGAGTCCTTTTCCTCTTTTCTCGCCGACACGGGCCGGCACGCGAAACACTGGCTGTTCGACTCCGCCCTGCCCCTGTGGTGGGAGCGCGGCGCGGACCACGAGGGCGGCGGCTTCCATGAAAAGCTCGGCCAGGACGGCCAAGCCATCGGCAAGCCGGTGCGCGTGCGCGTGCAGGCGCGGCAGACCTATGTTTACGCCCGGGCCGGCGCCCTCGGCTGGACCGGCCCATGGCAGGCGGCCATGCGGCATGGCCTCTCCTTCATGCTCTCGCGCTACCCCCGGCCCGACGGCCTGTTCCGCAGCACGCTGGACACCACCGACGACAGCATAGACCTCTACGACCAGGCCTTTGTGCTGTTCGCGCTGGCCTATGCCTATGAAGCCGAGGGCCGGCCGCCGGAATTACTGGACACCGCGCAGGTCCTGCTGCGGCAGATTGAAGCCGCGCTGGCGCTAAGCGAGGGCGGCTATTACGACGGGCTGCCGCGGCAGCCCGTCCTCAAATCCAACCCGCTCATGCATTTGCTCGAAGCCCTGCTGGCCTGGGTTGCCACAGGGGTTGAAGGCAACTTCCGTGCGGCGGCCGTGGCGCTGTGCGAGCTGGCAACCACGCGCTTGATCCATCCCGGCAATCGCGCCAACCGGGCCATCGGCGAACTCTTCACTGCAGGTTGGGCGCCACTGGGCACGCCGCAGGAGCGCGCGTATGAGCCCGGCCACCAGTTTGAATGGGCGTACCTGCTGCTTCAGGCGGAAGGCCTGCTGGGCATCAACGCACGCAGCGAAGCCATCGCGCTCGAAAGCTTCGGGCGTTCCTTCGGCATCGACAGCCAGCGCCAGGTCGCGCTGTTCGCCGTCGATGAGGCAGGCAAGCCCACCGACCGCAGGGCCCGGCTCTGGGCGCAGACCGAAAGACTGCGCACCTCGCTGCTGTTCGCCACACAAGGCCTGGGTGACGCCGCATCCTGCCGGGACGCCGTGGCCGGCAGCTTCTCCGGCCTGATGCGCTTCCTGGCCACGGACGTGCCCGGCCTGTGGCACGAATGGCAGCGCGAAGACGGCGCGTTTGACATCGCGCCCTCACCGGCTTCCTCGCTTTACCATCTGATGACCGGCCTCGAAAGCTTGTTGACGCCGCCACCCCTGACGCCTGCGGCACATCGCGCGGGCACTGTTGAACGGACAATCACCGCATGAAGCATCTGTTGAATCTCCTCGCAGCGATCGCGCTGCTGGTCTGGGGCACCCACCTGGTGCGCACCGGCATCCTGCGGGTCTTTGGCGCCAACCTTCGCCACGTGCTGGCCGTCAGCATCAGCAACCGCTTCGCCGCCGCAGTCTCGGGCATAGGCGTGACGGCGCTGGTGCAGTCCAGCACCGCCACCTCGCTCATTGTTTCTTCCTTCGTCGGCCAGGGCCTGGTCACGTTGCCTCTGGCGCTGGCCGTGATGCTGGGCGCCGACATAGGCACCAGCCTGATGGCGGTGGTGTTCTCTTTCGACCTGTCGTGGCTGTCGCCGCTTTTCATTTTTGCCGGCGTCGTGCTGTTCATCTCGCGCCAGGACACCAACGTCGGCCGCGTGGGCCGCGTGCTCATCGGCCTGGGGCTGATGCTGCTGGCGCTGCGCCTGGTGACGGACTCCACCGGTGTGCTCACCAAGGCGCCGGCCGTCAAGGCCTTGCTGGGTTCGCTGAGCAGCGACCTGCTGCTCGAAATCACCGCCGGCGCTTTCCTGGCCGTGGTGTCGTATTCCAGCCTGGCCATCGTGCTGCTCACGGCCACGCTCGCCGCTTCAGGCGTGATCCCGCTTGACGTGGCGCTGGGCCTGGTGCTGGGCGCCAACCTGGGCAGCGGCCTGCTGGCCGTGCTGACCACGCTGCGCTCGGCCGTTGAGGTGCGCCAGGTGCCCCTTGGCAACCTGGTGTTCAAACTGCTGGGCATTGTGATTGCCGCGCCCTTCATAGGCCTGTGGCTGCGCCATGTGCGCCCTTACCTGGAGGAGCCGACCACCGTGGTCGTGCTGTTCCACCTGGCCTTCAACCTGCTGGTGGGCGCTGTCTTCATAGGCTGGACGCAGGTGATCGCGCGCTGGGTGGTCAAGCTGCTGCCCAAGCCCGACAAGAACAAGGCCGGCGGCCGCCCGCACCACCTGGACCCTTCCGCCCTGGCCACGCCCTCGCTGGCGATCTCCTGCGCCGCGCGCGAAGCGCTGCACCAGGCCGACGTGGTGGAAAGCATGCTGCTGGGCGTGCTGCAGGTCATACGCAACAACGACCTCAAGCTGGCTGAAGACCTGCGCAAAATGGACGACGCCGTCGATGAGCTGTATTCCTCGATCAAGTACTACCTGACCAAGATTTCGCGCGAAGCGCTGGCGGAGGAAGAAAGCCGCCGCTGGACCGACATCATCAGCTTCACCATCAATATGGAGCAGATCGGCGACATCATCGAGCGCGTGCTGATCGACATCGAAGACAAAAAAATCAAGCCGGGCCGCAATTTCTCGGAAGCCGGCATGGCCGAGATCGTCGAGCTGCACGAGCGCCTGGTCGACAACCTGCGCCTGGGCATGAGCGTGTTCCTCAACGGCACGGTGCGCGACGCACAAAAACTGCTCGAGGAAAAAGCCCGTTTCCGCGACCTGGAACGCGCCTACGCCACCACCCACCTGGGCCGGCTCTCGGCCAACACGGTGCAAAGCCTGGAAACCAGCTCACTGCACATCGATTTGATCAGCGAACTCAAACGCATCAACTCGCACATCTGCTCGATCGCCTACCCGATTCTCGATTCGGCCGGCGCGCTGGCGCCCAACCGGCTGCGCGCTTCGGCGCTGACCGACCAGAGCTAAGCCGCTGGGGCCGAGCTCAGGCCAGGCCCATCACATCGGCAAAAATCAGGGTCGCCTCAGCCGTGAACTCGCCGCGCTGCATGGCGTCCAGCAACTGCGCGGCATCCATCAGGCGGAACTGCTCGACCTCGCCATCCTGGTTGTCCGGCACCATGCCCTCGGGCACGGTGCAGACATACCAGTCGATGTCTTCCACCACATAACCCGCGTCCTTGCCGTCCGTGGACGGACGCCGCGCCACCAGCCGCCCGCCGTAGCGCATGGCCAGCAACTGGCTCACATGCAGGCCGGCCTCTTCCCAGGTCTCGCGCACCAGCGCGGTTTCCACCGTGTCGGCAGCCGACACCATGCCGCCCATCAGCGTGTCCCACAGGCCCGGGTCGTTGGATTTGTTGAAGGCACGCTGCTGCACCCAGAAACGCCCGTCGGGCGACTGCCCCACCAGGTGCACCGCCAGCGTCGTGATGCCCAGCGGCCGCACCGCCGCCCGCTCCACCGTGCCCTTGCGATGGCCGAACTGGTCAGGCACCGCAAGCTGCTCGTCACGCCAGGCACCGGCCAGGCCCGCTTCATGCAGCGCCACCGCGATCTTGTTCAAGCTCGTCGTCACATCCCCCATCAGCCGCCAACCCAGGCCGTCAGGGTGCTCCTCCTTGAGCAGGGGATGGTGGCCGTCCGTCATCGCATGCAGGGCGAGCTTGTGGAAGAAACCCGGCTCCACAGAGCCGATCACGGATTCGCCTGCCCATAGGGGGACGCGTGGGCGCAAGGGTGGCACGGTTGCGCCTGCTCGCAGTTCGCGCAACCAGTCTGGATTGTGGTTCGGGTTGGTCATGGTTTTTGAGGCTGTCAGTTTACTTCTGGGGTCATTTTGTGGATAGGGTTCTCTTCTTACTCCTGCTGGCCGGGGGTAGCCCGGCGGCTACTCACTTTTCTTTTGCTTCGCCAAAAGAAAAGTAAGCAAAAGAAAAGGCGACCCTGGTGTCTGCGTCCCTCCGCTTCGCTGCGGGCAGCCTGCGGTGCTCGGTCCAGACGGGGTCAAAAACAACTCGCCTTCGGCTCAAACAAGTTTTTGCCCTGATCCGTCTGGCCCTGCGCTCCTCGGCGCATACACAAGGGGTGGGGACAGATCGGCTCAAACAAGTTTTTGCCCTGATCCGTCTGGCCCTGCGCTCCTCGGCGCATACACAAGGGGTGGGGACAGA